>NZ_JBMVQP010000055.1:0-11063 GCF_050522425.1 Myroides sp. C6-3
TGAAAACAGTGAGTTCATTACCAAACTAGGTGATAACGTTGAATTCATTGAAAATATCGTCAATAAGTTGAAAGGAAAATATGGAAACGTAGGCTATGATACCACGACGAATATGTTCTTTTATTACGATGAGGACTACAATCCAGTTACAATTAGTTGGGATCTATTAGGAAATACAAAGATTAAGAGTTTTGAAATAGACGAAGTTAAAGATGCTTTGGTACTTATTGATACAGAGGATAATACCTTTGAAGTAAAGATAGATGATCTAGGCAAAATTATTGCGAACAACGATGTTTTTGTTACTAAGTTGGCTGAAAACAACGAGTTTATCACTCACTTAGGTAATAACACTGAATTCCAAACCATTATTAAAAATAATTCTGCAACGGCTTCAGTGAAGTTAACAGATGCTTTAGTAAATATAGACAACGTAAAAGGTGGTTTTGAGTTTAACAATGGTAAAAACACTGATGTAGTTCATTTTTCAGAAACACTAACTGAATTGCAAAAAGCTAAGAATGCGACTACAAATTTAACTGAATATTACTTTATCGATGAAACCAAAAATAGGGATAGTGTTGTAATAGAAGTGTCACAAGATGTAATCAATGATTTTGAACTTATTTTAAATGACCCTGATGTCATTGCATTATTAAAACAGTTTATTTCTAATACTTCAGGAGATGTAATAGTGGAGCGTAACACATTAGGAGATATTGTTATTACTGCTAATGGAAATACATTTAATATAACGGAAGAAATTAAAGACAAAGAAACAAATACGACATTAACCTCATTAGGTGAAGGAGTATATGTTTACAAAAATGAAGAGGCTATCAAAACAGGGGGAGCAGGAAGTCAGATTGACGTAATTGAAGATGTAATCAATAATTTTGACACCATTGTTGAAGACACTACTGTAAAAAATATCTTAAATGAATTTGTAAATAATGCAGTTGTTGTAAATTATTCCTATAACGAAGTTATCAAACCAGAAAAATGGCTAAATACTGATAAAAAGGTAGCAGTTAGAATGTTTGATATTTCGATTAATGAAAGAACAAATACAATTGAAGTAAATGGAGATTTCGCTGAAGTAATTTTGCAAGCGCGTTTAATTAATAAAGCATCTAATTCAATTACTGAAGGTGTTATCCGAAAAACTGTAGTGAATGGAAATACACAGCTTATTCTTGGTATTCCTGGTGCAGTAACAACTGTTCATCCAATAGGAACCTATTATCTGATTCTAGAATACGTGAAAAAATAACTGAATCTTCATGATTTAAAATTCAAAAAGAAACAAATAAATTAAAACTGTTCTTTTTGGTTTCATTCAAGTTTCCCCCAACTTCGTGGGAACTTGAATGAAACCCTATATAAAGTGAGGCGTGAGGCAAACAAAATAGAAAGAGTAGGAAATAATGTATAGAAGGTTAAATTACTTGATATATATTCTATGACTAGAAAATAAGAATACACTGTTTTTTAGTCTTTTCATCCCATACTTGTAGGGACGAATTTTGTGTTTAGAATAACCTCTGACAGCTAAACAAGAAAAAGGTCAATAATAGTTGGCTTTTAGTAAATACGTACGAATTATAGAAATGAGAAACTAAGGTAGAGGACTAGTATAGTAGTATAATCTACATCAGTTTCTGTATTTATACTGCGCATTTATAAAAAGTAAAATTTAGATTCTTTTTTAATAAGGAAAGATAATTGGGAAAAAAATAAGTAAAGCATGATAAAAAGAAAAATATATACCTTACTACTAATAAGTTGTACTAGTAGTGTAATATATGGCCAAGAAGCTTCATCGGTAACGAATGAAGGAATCTTCTCTGTATCTTCTGGAGATTTGATATCTATAGAAGGGACTTTTGAAAATCAAGAGACAGGAGATGTAACGAATGATGGAACTGTAATTTACTTTCAACATTTTATTAATGATGGATTGTATGGTATTACTGAGAATAAGAAGACTTCTACAACAATATTTAAAGTAGATGGAACAAATTACGATGCTAAAAGATTGACAGGTAAAGGACTGTCTTCTTTTTACAATGTGGAATTAAATAGTCCTATCCCTGAGGTCGCCTTTGATTTGAAGCAGAACATCGATATCTATGGACAAGCCGATTTTCAAGAGGGAATCATTAAAGTAGATTCTGCCATTAACCCTTTAACAGGTCTTTCGTATGGGATGATTACTTTTCAAAATGGTTCAACTACATTAAATGTAAGAAACGAATCGCATGTGGATGGAGTTATAGAAAAAGTAGGAAATGAAGGGTTTACTTACCCTAGTGGAAATCAAGGGAAATATCGCTATGCTCGTATTTCTGCACCTAAAAATAGCAAAGATGCTTTCATTGGTCAATACATCTATGACGATTCAGCTTTTTTTGCTGCTCGTCCGAATGCAGTAGGAGTAGTTAATACTATAAATACGAATGAATATTGGCTAATTGATAAGGGTGGAAATAATGTTAGTGATGTATTGTTAACACTTAGTTGGGATGAAGAAACCACATTACCAGAAGTCCTGGTGAATCCAGAAGAAGAATTGCATATTGTACGTTGGGACGCTCAGCAACAATTATGGGTTGATGAGGGTGGTGTTGTTGATATGTCAACGAAAGAAGTAACAACAATTGCCAAAGTAAAAGGGTATGGTTTTTTCACACTGGCAACAGTAAAAAAAGACTGGATTTTAGATGGAGATTTAGTGATTTACAACCTTGTAACACCTGATGGTGATGGAAAAAATGATTACTTTATCATTGATCACATCCACAATTATCCTAATAAAGTTGAAATCTTTAATCGCTGGGGAGCTCGTGTATTTGAAACCACGAATTATGACCCAAATGCTGATGGAAGTACCAATGTTTTTAGAGGCTATTCAGAAGGTAAAGTAACTATTGACAAAGGCAGTAAGCTACCAAGCGGAACGTACTATTACGTCATTACCTATGAATATACAGACGATAATGGTAGCCGTATGATTAAGAAGTCGGCGAACTTACACTTGGAGAATAATTAAAATTGCAGGAAATGAAAAGAAATAGAATACGAAAGATTGTACTACTTATAGGCTTAAGCTTATTGGGTATGCATCAAGCAACAGCTCAGCAAGATCCTCTGTACACACAATACATGTACAATCCAGCTGCGATTAACCCCGCTTATGCAGGTAGTGTAAGTAATTTACAACTTTTTGGATTATATCGTACTCAATGGGTAGGTTTAGAGGGCGCTCCTAAAACAGCGTATTTATCGGCTACTACTCCTCTAACAGATAATGGTTTAGCCTTAGGTGTACACTTTAGAAATGATCAATTAGGTGTGATGACCGAAAATGATCTCTCTATAGATCTAGCCTATACAGTTGATGTAAATCATTTTTATAAATTGGCTTTTGGTTTAAAAGGTACAGGATCGATTTTAGATGTAGATTATAATAAACTTCATATTTATGACGGTACGGATCCTATCTCGGAAACGAATATTAAAAATAAGTTTAAAGGGAATGTAGGAGCAGGAGTTTATTTATATTCTGAGAAAGCGTATGTAGGACTTTCTGTTCCGACGATTTTATCAAGTAATATATATAACGAAAAGGAATATAAAGTCATGTCTGAAAAAGCCCATTTTTATTTGATGGGAGGGTATGTAATTGAAATTAATCGAGATCTTCAATTTAAACCAGCTGCTTTAGTAAAAGTAATGACTGGAAGCCCATTGCAGGTAGACGTTACAGCTAACTTCTTATTATATGATAAGTTTACCTTAGGTGCTGCTTATCGTTGGGACGCTTCAGTTAGTGGTTTAGCTGGATTTCAAGTAACAGATGGGTTATTTGTAGGCTATACTTATGACGCTGATACAAGTAAACTTTCCAAATACAATTCAGGCTCGCATGAAATCTTTTTGAAGTTTGAATTATTTAGTAATAATAGACGAAAAGTCGCACCTCGATTTTTCTAAATAATAGCTAATATGAGTAGAAAAAATATAGTTAAAGGTTTGCTATTTTGCTTCCTGTTTTCGAGTTTCATTAGCTTTGGACAAACAAGAAAAGAGAAAAAAGCAAATAAAGAATATGAGAATTTTGCCTACATAGATGCTATTCAAGTCTATGAGCAAATGGTGCAAAAAGGAATAGTTAATGCTTCTATTTTGAGTAAACTCGGAGATTCCTATTACTTCAATGGAATGTTTGTTGAAGCTTACAAATGGTATGAAGAACTGTTTGAAGGAACCTATGAAGATAAAAATGTAGAACTACTTGATAAAGAGTACTATTATCGTTATGCACAAACGCTTAAAGCAGTAAAGTTAATTGAGAAGTCGGAGACTGTTCTTCAAGATTTTGCTACTTTAAATGCCAGTGATTCACGTGCACAAAAGTTAATCAGTTATGATGAGCTTGTAAAACAAACAATTACATCTTCTCGTTTTACATTGATGAATCTATCAACGAATAGTGAGTATGCTGATTATGGAGGTACGATGCTTGAAAATAGTCTGGTTTTTACTTCCTCTAGAGACAGTGAGGAAATGAAAAATAAAATTCACAATTGGACCAATCAAAGTTTTACCAAATTGTATGCAACTACTATTGATGAAGATGGAAGTTTTAGTGAACCTGTTTTATTTGCAAAAGAAATAGCCTCTAAAGAGTTAAATATGGGATCAGCTATTTTTACTAAAGATGGAAAAACGATGTACTTTACAAGTAATAACAGTTCGACAACGAAGAGAAAAAAAGCCCAATATAATGAAGATGACTCTTCCGTATTGAAAATTTACCAATCACGTAAAAATTCGGATGGTACTTGGGGAGCAGCAGAGGAATTACCTTTCAATTCAGATGAATTTAATACAGCTCATCCTGCTTTAACTCCAGATGGAAAATGGATGTATTTTTCTTCTGACCGAAATGGAGGTTTTGGCCAATCAGATTTATTTCGCGTAAGTGTATTTGATACAGGTCGTTTTGGCCAAGTTGAAAATCTTGGCGATCGTGTGAATACTGCAGGACGTGAAACCTTTCCTTTTATTTCTAATGATTATATGTTGTACTTCTCAAGTGATGGTCATCCAGGATTTGGAGGGTTAGATTTATTCAAGGTAAAGGTTAATCGAGATGGACAACTCGGTACTCCAGTTAATATGGGGCCTGATATCAATAGCGCATTTGATGATTTTGGTATATATATTGACGCAGAGAGCAAAAAAGGATTTGTCACATCCAATAAAGAAGGAAGTTTTGGAAGTGACGATATGTACCTATTTATAGAAAAACCTTGTACCCAACTCATTGATGGTTTAACTATGGATCAAGATAGTAAAGTTAGTTTAGCCGGAGTTGAGCTTACTATTTTAGATGTTCATGATAAGTTAATTGACAAAGTCTATACAGATCAACAAGGGTTCTATAATTCAGCAAAATTAATTTGCGGTCAAACTTATTACATTCACACAAAAAAAGAAGGATACTTTGATAAAGAAATAACTGTCGAGACTGATCGTCAAGTTCAACAACGGGTTAATATTGAATTAGAAATTATCGAAAAAGGAGATGATTTATTTAAAAAACTGAAATTAGCTCCTATTCACTTTGATTTTGATTCTGCAACAATTCGTCCAGATGCGCAGGTTGAATTAATGAAGGTGGTAAAAGTAATGTTAGAACACCCGAAATTAGAAGTAGACGTACGCTCACATACAGATAGTCGTGGAGATGATATGTATAATATGCGTCTGTCTGAACGACGTGCTCAATCTACTATCCAATGGATGATTCAACAAGGAGTAGAAGCTAGTCGATTAACAGGTCGAGGGTATGGAGAGAGTCAATTAATTAACCATTGTATCAATGGTGCGACGTGTACAGATGATGAACACGAGGTCAATAGACGAAGTGAGTTTATTATTTTAAACTTATAAAACTATCCTAAATCTAGAATTGAAGAAAGGAGGGTGACTTTTTTTAAACACCCTCCCCTCTATCTCAATTATTTAGTACAAATGCAATGGAGTAGGTTATTGATCATTCGGGAATGAATTCGATAATATAAACTCAAGGACTAATGAAAACTTTATAGTAGCATAGATTTTTTATAGTTATTTATTCTCTTTTCATCTTGCGTATAAGAATTCTATTGAATACTAAAGTAAGAGGAAAAAAATGGTCTAAGTATAACTTGTCTACTAGTCAGAATCATAGATCAATAAAGAAATAAATGTCCATTAAATATTCTTTTCTGAATAATTTATTGACTGTTAAGAATTAGTTTTATTGGCTAGTCTAACTTATATCATCGAATAGAGACCAACCTTATCTATAGATTTTGACTTGATTGGCAAGTGTATCGTTGACTTCTAAAAGAACGAATGTCCTACACATTATTTTTATACTACGGAGTGGTACTAGCACAATTAGTTCTTATATATAACAAAGAAGTAAAATAAGGTTTTTATATGTTATTAATCTGTTTTCAGGTTTCTTGTGTTAGGGTGAGTTAGGAGTGCTAGTTACTTTCATCTTTTGAAAAGAAATGAATAATCTAGGTAAGAAAGGTGGA
This sequence comes from Myroides sp. C6-3, assembly GCF_050522425.1. Lineage (NCBI taxonomy): Bacteria > Pseudomonadati > Bacteroidota > Flavobacteriia > Flavobacteriales > Flavobacteriaceae > Myroides > Myroides sp. C6-3. The sequence continues at coordinate 6,600 of NZ_JBMVQP010000055.1, forward strand.
AGAATGTAGTAAAAAAGAAAAAAAAATGAAAAAGAAAAAACTAGAGAACAAATGGAAGGGGAATTCAGGGTACCTATTTTTGCTACTCTTTATTTTAGTTATCGCAAATGTTAGAGCTGAAGGATCACGAGATTTATATCCAGCTCAAGCACAAGGAGGAAGAGCTCATTTAAGAGCCTCTCTTGTAACGAATTCATATTATCCTTTCTCTACACTAGGAGAGCATTATGTTTATGCAGAAGAGGGAGAGGTTATTGCTTTAGCATCGAATGCTCAAAGTAATGCAGAGCAAAAGCGTATATTTTTATATGCCCCTGATGGAACTGAAGTTACTCCTGTAGCAACTTCTAACTTGGAAGGGTACATACCTAATAGACAGGCAGAACTTGCAGGTCCAAGATTACCTGGAGAAAGCAATGGTAACAATAAATATAGGGCTTTGCACTATACTGTTCCTACTGGAGGAAGTGGAGTTTACCGTGTGAATTTTTTAGGTACAAGTGGAAGAACAAATGGGGGAACACGATTATATTACTCTGTAGCGGATGCATGGCCTCCTACCTATAATAATTTTAGTGATTATCTCATAGCATGGGATATTACGGTTGCAAAACAAGTGTATGGAAACTGGAATTGGCAGTTGGGACGCGTGTTTACGAAAGTCTTAAATTTGGATAACCCTTCAGGTACAGATGATGATACCATGAGACCAGGAAGTGGCTTTTTTGGAGTCTTTAAAATATTGACTAGAGATGGATACGTCTACAATGTCGACAATAATGGAAATCATGGAATGTCATTTACCTTCATGGTAAACAATCAAGGGTTTCATAAAGTTGGAGATCCAACAACACCTTCCTATGAAAGTATTAATGCGGAAAGTGAAAGTCTTGTAAAAGACAGATATCACGATCCTAGAACCGATGATAACGGAACTGTTGTTACGCAAAAGATATTTTATAATTTACCTGATAATGCTATGCCAGAACGGGCAAAGTCTGAAATGGATGGAGGACAAACTTGGCTACGTGTTAAAGAGAAAAGCTTAAATATTACCGATTTAAGAATTGAAGGTGCTGAAGGTGCTTCCAATCAAGTGGGAAATAAGGGAGCTTTTATTCGATTTTACAACGAAAGTGGTGGAGCATATGACATTCGGATTAAACCCAAGCCTGGTGCTTATTTTCCAGAACGCCATATAGAAGGTACGAGTGTTATTGGAGAAAATGAAATATTTTGGGATGGAAAAGATGGCAATGGTGATTTTATTCCAGTAGGAAAAGCTGATGTGGAGGTGGATTTAAAACTTCATGGGGCAGAAGTACATTTTCCCTATATTGATATGGAGTTGAATCAAAATGGAATTATTATTGAATTGCTTTCTACTGATTTACAGTCTGTTATTTCTGATAAAATCTATTGGGATGATACAGGGATTGGAAATGGAGGAGGGAGTTTTGGAAGTAAATCTGAACCTAGAAATGCAAGTCATACGATTTATCCAGACGGAATTTCAAGCCGAGTTAACGGTCATATATGGGGACAGAACAGTCAAGGTATTGCCTATTCGTATGAAACTTTTGGTGATGAACAAGGAATCGATACTTGGACTTTTATCAAGGGAGAAGTTGTGTCTACAAACTTTGATGTAGAGGTTGTTGAGGCTGATTTAGAAGTTGTATCTGTACAAACAAGCCAAACTCATTTAGTATCAAATGATGAAGTAACCTATATTGTTCAAGTTAAAAATAATGGACCAAGTGATGTGAAAGGAACTATATTTACTTTTGATGTACCTGTAGGCCTTATTCCTATGCAAGCACTCTTTTCTAGTACGGTTGGTGTATTACAAACTGTTCCAATTGCATTTGATGTGAATAAATCGCGCTATCAAGCTGTTCTTGATATGGACAATGGAGGTGAGGGAACTTATGAACTAACACTGAAAGCCATCAACCCTAACGCTGGGACTCTTGTTGTAGAAGCTGCCTTATTGCGTCCTAAAGATGTGATTGATCCTGACGCAACAAACGTAATACATGATGTACCTCCTACAGATGCAACTTTTGAATGTGTTAATAACGGCCTTGGTTTACCCTGTAACAACATCAAACAAAATACTCAAGTGTTGTACTCTAATGCTGCTATATCTTTTTATAAAGAAGGAAGATTTAATGATGAGAATGGGGATGGTTGGGCCCAAATAGGTGAAACTATAACCTACGTTTTAGAATTAAAAAATACAGGAGATGTAGCGCTTAAAGACATTGTTTTACAAGATCCTCTTTTAGGTGGAATAATTGTAGAACAACCTATAAAAAGCAATAATTCAGATTCTTTTTTAGATGTTGGTGAAACTTGGACCTATACACTTACGTATGTTGTTACAACTTTAGATCTTAAAAAGGAAGGAGTCTATAATCAAGCTAATATTAGTGCAATTGATACTTTAACTCAAGGTACTTTAAATGTAAGGTCCAAACCTAAACAAGTATTGACACCTGGTCAACCAGGATATGATGTAAATTTAATAGATCATACTTTTGTGGAATTAAAAACAAATAAAGTATTGATTTCTAACCCAATGATTTATCAAAGAGTGAAATAAAATAGCTCATAACAAAAACGATTATCCCTCATCAGTTTTAACTGAATGGTGTGATGACATCCATACGCTTTTACCTTATACTTAATTGTAAATATTTGAAGGAAATGTAAAGCAGAGGTGGTAGAAGAACCCGCTCCTGAATACAGCTTAAACGAATGCAAAGGATGAAAAGTAGAAGAGTAAAAAAATGAAATTAAATAAATTCACAATAATTGATGTTTTGCGATTAATAGAGATGTGAAATCGCTATTTGTTATTTTTTTAGGTAAAAGATGGTTGTTTTTTAAAAATGGCATAATAATTGTTTTTATCAAAATAATTCAAATAAAATCAAAAAAATAGTATAAAAAAAGTGTAAAAATGAAGGGGATTGATGAGTGGAATTGTGTTGATCTGTTTTGTGTTCTTTAAGAAATTGCTGTAAAATAAAAAGAAAGTAAGCGAAAGCTTATTTATAAGTAGTTTGTTTTTGAGTGCGTTAGGAGAATAATGTAGCCGAAATGGTTAAAATAAAAGAATATATTCTCCTTTTGTAAAAATGTAACACATGAAACTATGTTTAGTTATCTTCTTGATTTTTTAATCTTTTTACTTTCGGTTTTTTTTGATGGAAAAAAAATTAATTCAAAAATAAGATAGAGATATTAAAGATAAAATTGTAAACCGTTTTTATCTAGTGTATCATTATTTATATAAAAAAAAATAGTATGATAAGAAAAGTACTCCCGCTAATCGCATTAATCATGACTGGTTCTGCAGTGGCTCAAATTGGAATTGGAACACCCAAAGCTAATAGTTCAGCTCAATTAGATATTGTAGCCAAAGATAAAGGTGTTCTTTTACCTCGAGTTGAATTGAAAGAAATATATGACCGCTCTCCAATTATTGGAGATGTTGTAGAAAGTTTATTAGTATATCATGTTGGTAATACGGCAATGAAAGCTGGTTTTTACTATTGGAAATCAAATATGTGGACTCCTCTTCTTTCTGGTGATACGTATGTTGATCGTATGAATCATTCATTCCGAATAGGATTGAACCCTGTTACGAATACAGAAGCATTGATTATTACAGATACACAAAACCACAACATATATCTCTCTTTATCCGATATTGCTACTAATAGTGCATTTGTAAACGCAATGATTAATAATAATGAATTTACAATGAAACTCGGAAATGATTCCAACTTTGTAACTACTATTTCAAACAATGGTGACTTTGTTGAAAATGTGATCAATAAGTTAAGAGGAATTTATGGAAATGTGAGTTACGATAGCGTTACAAATAGATTCTACTATTTAGATGGTCAAGGTGGGGAACAGTTAATTGATTGGTCTAGTTTAAATACTACAAATGAGAGTTTCACTTTAGTGAGTGATCGCTTGATTGTAACGGACTCTGCAGGACATGCTGTCTCTATGCCTGTTGTTGATATTGCAACTAATGGAGCTTTTATTACTACCTTGATTGATCATAGTGATCTAATTGCTAAATTAGGTGATAATCATAGCTTTCAGACGATTGTAAAAGAAAATTCACTGGAAAGTTCATTGACTTTAACAGATCAAACAGTAAACCAAAATCAAGTTAAAGCGGGGTTTAATTTCAATAATGGAAAAGATTTAAATTCTATTGCATTTTCTGAAACACTAACCGAAATGGAAAAAGGAAGTGATGCGAATGCCTTAACAGAGTACTATTTTATTGATGAAACAGGGAATAGGGATGCTACGACTATTCAAATAACGGCAGATATAATAGATGATTTCGACAAAATATTAGCCGATGATACGGTGAAAGCGCTATTGCAACAGTTTATTGCTTCTGCTCAAGGAGATGTCGCTGTTGTACGA
>NZ_JBMVQP010000056.1:0-10652 GCF_050522425.1 Myroides sp. C6-3
TAATTGAACCTATTTTGTTTCGCTATCCACAAAAAACAACTTACTAAGTATCTAATTTACAAAAAAATAATTATATTTGCTTCTAATTTTACGAAATGCAGATGTAGGTGATTTTTTACGAAACAAAAGCTAGATCAGTTTCGTGAAAAAACAATGTTATGTGCCATTTTTGAATGACAATGCGAATAGATACAGACAAACAAATGAATTTACTTAGTGATAAGAACGTTGCAATAATTGGTGGTGGACCCGTTGGACTGACTATGGCAAAATTATTACAGCAAAACGGCATAGACGTTTCAGTTTACGAAAGAGACAACGACCGAGAGGCAAGAATTTTTGGTGGAACCCTTGACCTACACAAAGGTTCAGGTCAGGAAGCAATGAAAAAAGCGGGATTGTTACAAACTTATTATGACTTAGCCTTACCAATGGGTGTAAATATTGCTGATGAAAAAGGCAATATTTTATCCACAAAAAATGTAAAGCCCGAAAATCGATTTGACAATCCTGAAATAAACAGAAATGACTTAAGGGCTATCTTGTTGAATAGTTTAGAAAACGACACGGTTATTTGGGATAGAAAACTTGTTATGCTTGAACCTGGTAAGAAGAAGTGGACACTAACTTTTGAGAATAAACCGAGTGAAACAGCAGATTTGGTTATTCTTGCCAATGGCGGGATGTCCAAGGTAAGAAAATTTGTTACCGACACGGAAGTTGAAGAAACAGGTACTTTCAATATACAAGCCGATATTCATCAACCAGAGATAAACTGTCCTGGATTTTTTCAGCTATGCAATGGAAACCGGCTAATGGCATCTCACCAAGGTAATTTATTATTTGCTAACCCCAATAATAATGGTGCATTGCATTTTGGAATAAGTTTTAAAACACCTGATGAATGGAAAAACCAAACGCAGGTAGATTTTCAAAACAGAAATAGTGTCGTTGATTTTCTTCTGAAAGAATTTTCCGATTGGGACGAACGCTACAAAGAATTGATTCATACGACGTTGTCATTTGTAGGATTGGCTACACGGATATTTCCTTTAGAAAAGCCTTGGAAAAGCAAGCGCCCATTACCCATAACAATGATTGGGGATGCCGCACATTTGATGCCGCCTTTTGCAGGGCAGGGAGTAAATAGTGGGTTGGTGGATGCCTTGATATTGTCTGATAATCTAGCCGATGGAAAATTTAATAGCATTGAAGAGGCTGTTAAAAATTATGAACAGCAAATGTTTATCTATGGCAAAGAAGCACAAGAAGAATCAACTCAAAACGAAATTGAAATGTTTAAACCCGACTTTACGTTTCAGCAATTGTTAAATGTATAAAATGGAATAAAACGGCACATAACAAACAAATTGGCAATAGAGCCGGTGAAGTACTTCTATTGAACTTTTGTGCAATGTTGAAGATTAGTAATTCTATTCAACATTTGTGCTAAAAGTCGGCTCCATCGCCAATTTGCCAAACGTTAGCGGGCATTGTGAAAGATACCAGCATAACAGTTAAACATTGATAAATGAAAAAAAAACTACTTTGGATATTAATTTTAGGACTGATAATAATCAGTTGCAAACAAAGGAAAACAGAAATGAAAGAGAAAATAATTAAAACAAACGGCATTGAACTCTGTACGGAAAGTTTTGGAAATAAGAAAAATCCAGCAATCCTTTTGGTAGCAGGTGCAACCGTATCAATGCTGTATTGGGACACTGAATTTTGCCAACAATTATCTGAAAAAGGATTTTTTGTTATTCGTTACGACAACAGAGATGTAGGAAAATCCACTAATTATGAACCAGGTTCTACTCCATACGATATTGTTGACTTAACTAATGACGCTATTTCAATATTGGATGGCTACAAGATTGACAAAGCACATTTTGTGGGGATTTCTTTGGGCGGACTAATTTCTCAAATAGCATCAATAAAGTTTGCCGACAGAGTTAACTCCTTAACTCTTATGTCATCAGGCCCTTGGGGAGACTCAGACCCAACTATACCTGAAATGGACACGAGTATTTTAGATTTCCATAGTAAAGCAGGTACAGTCAATTGGACAAATGAAGACAGTGTGGTAAACTATTTAATTCAGGGTGCAGAATTAATGAGTGGCAAGAAACAATTTGACAAACAAAGAAGTGAAAAACTGATAAGAGCTGAGTTCAATAGAGCCAACAATTATATAAGTATGTTCAATCACGCTGCATCGCAAGGTGGTGGTGGTGAAGAATATTGGAACAGATTAAACGAAATCAAACAACCCACCTTAATTATCCACGGAACAGACGACAAAATTTGGCATTATAAGAATGCAGGTTTTTTACTAGAAAAAATAAAAGGTTCAAATCTAATCACCCTTGAAGGTACAGGACACGAATTACACGTTGATGATTGGAAATCAATTATTGATGGAATAGAAAAACACATAAATGACTGATAAACAAAAACAACGCCCCGCGTGGGCCTATACGCTGCCGGCAGCACTGCTGCTGATGGCTCCTTTCGACATCCTCGCTTCACTGGCGATGGATATTTATCTCCCTGTCGTTCCAGCGATGCCCGGCATCCTGAACACGACGCCCGCTATGATCCAACTCACGTTGAGCCTCTATATGGTGATGCTCGGCGTGGGCCAGGTGATTTTTGGTCCGCTCTCAGACAGAATCGGGCGACGGCCAATTCTACTTGCGGGCGCAACGGCTTTCGTCATTGCGTCTCTGGGAGCAGCTTGGTCTTCAACTGCACCGGCCTTTGTCGCTTTCCGTCTACTTCAAGCAGTGGGCGCGTCGGCCATGCTGGTGGCGACGTTCGCGACGGTTCGCGACGTTTATGCCAACCGTCCTGAGGGTGTCGTCATCTACGGCCTTTTCAGTTCGATGCTGGCGTTCGTGCCTGCGCTCGGCCCTATCGCCGGAGTATTGATCGGCGAGTTCTTGGGATGGCAGGCGATATTCATTACTTTGGCTATACTGGCGATGCTCGCACTCCTAAATGCGGGTTTCAGGTGGCACGAAACCCGCCCTCTGGATCAAGTCAAGACGCGCCGATCTGTCTTGCCGATCTTCGCGAGTCCGGCTTTTTGGGTTTACACTGTCGGCTTTAGCGCCGGTATGGGCACCTACTTCGTCTTCTTCTCGACGGCTCCCCGTGTGCTCATAGGCCAAGCGGAATATTCCGAGATCGGATTCAGCTTTGCCTTCGCCACTGTCGCGCTTGTAATGATCGTGACAACCCGTTTCGCGAAGTCCTTTGTCGCCAGATGGGGCATCGCAGGATGCGTGGCGCGTGGGATGGCGTTGCTTGTTTGCGGAGCGGTCCTGTTGGGGATCGGCGAACTTTACGGCTCGCCGTCATTCCTCACCTTCATCCTACCGATGTGGGTTGTCGCGGTCGGTATTGTCTTCACGGTGTCCGTTACCGCGAACGGCGCTTTGGCAGAGTTCGACGACATCGCGGGATCAGCGGTCGCGTTCTACTTCTGCGTTCAAAGCCTGATAGTCAGCATTGTCGGGACATTGGCGGTGGCACTTTTAAACGGTGACACAGCGTGGCCCGTGATCTGTTACGCCACGGCGATGGCGGTACTGGTTTCGTTGGGGCTGGTGCTCCTTCGGCTCCGTGGGGCTGCCACCGAGAAGTCGCCAGTCGTCTAACCGACGACTGGTAGCAGGCCCGCTCCGATGCGGCGCACTAACCATCGAAACCTCGTGAATGTCGGTATCCTGTCTGGCAGGATACCGCTCATTTCCCTTGTTCAGTTCAACATCGCATTGGCAAAATGGCGGGTTAAGTTCAAAATTCAACTTTTGTGCTTTTTATTCCGCCGAATGTGTCCCACATTCAGCTTTTTTTTAATAATTTAGCTTCTGTGGAAACACATCGGCTACGTCACTGCTAAATTGAACTTTCGGTTCAATTTATCCGCCACTTCGCCAATGCGTTTCCCGTTATGCGGCAGCTTAAAAGACGACACCAAACCAAAAAAATCATCTTGACAACCACCCGACTTTGAACTACGAAGGATGAAATTTTTCAGGGACAACTTCCAGCATTTCCAAAAAACAGTTTACCCATTGACTTGGAGACAAACAAACAATTTGAGCATTAAGGTTTAAACCGAATTTTTCCGAAATTGACCTGACCTGACTTTTCCTGAAAATCGACTTTAAAGCTGTTTTTACAGATAAATCAGGTTTCTCTAACAGACAGGAAATAAATGCTAAGTATTTGGCTTTAAACTTAAAATCAAAAAATAAGTGTTTTCTTTTAATGTTTAACAGGGCTGATTTGACAGTTGGCGGTGGCAAGAAACTTTCAGGACCTACCTCATAGACAAGTTTCAAATCAAAAAAAGTATGATAGAAAACGGTATATGGATTGTAAAGCTTCCTCGAAAATAACTTTTGTGTAGGTTCTAACTGAAGGATAATGGAACCTCCCAGAAAATTTCCAAGACTCTCAAACATCAGGATTTTGAAAATATCGGAAGTAATGCCATAAGGAATATTTGACACCACTTTGAAAGGAAATTTCGGAACTGCAAAATTCCTAAAATCACAACCGACAACTTGAACATTTCGGGCATCAGAAAATAATTTTCGTAAATGTTCAACCAAAGCTGTGTCGTTTTCAATAGCAACAACATTGTTGGCGATTTTTAATAAATGAACAGTAAAAAACCCCTTGCCTGCCCCAATATCTAAAACCGTATCCTGATTACTTATATTTGCTTGTCTTATTGCATCTTTTATTAGCACTTTATCAATAGTAAAGTGCTGACCCGTAAAACGAACGGGCAATTTCTTTTTTGTCATTACTGCAAATTTAGTAACTTTGCTTGACAAATTAACGAGAAAGAAGAGAAAATGAAAGCCGACCGCATAACATCACCTATACGCAAGCAGGGGGTTCGTGCTTCGTAAGACAGGAAAGTGGTAAATTTGAAGTTCAGTTCTTCGTAGGAAGTTCAGTGGTTAAAATCCCTGCCTGCGTATAGCTGAGAACCGTTAGTGGCAATGGCAGGACATCATACCGCTAAAATTCAACGTCAGAAAAAGAGAAGCAGACCTGAGTTTTTTTCATAATTTTGTAATCTTAATCAAAATGAATAATCAAATTTTTGAAAACACTAAAATTTCATAAGACCGAATGTGGAGTTGATTTTCTTCTGAATGTTTTACCATCGACAGAAGTCAGGGATAGTTATCTAAAAGGGGAAGTTTACAACACCGATTTTTTTGAAATTGTTTTTTTCAAAAAAGGCAATGGACATATCATTCTAAATCATCAAAAAAAAGTTATTGAAGATAACAGCATTGTTTTTATTTCGGCATTTCAAAAACGACAATGGCAACTCAACCCCGATAATTTAGATTTTACGGTTTTGGCATTTCAAGAAGATTTTTTAAATGACTTTTTTTCTGATAAATTGTTTACATACCGCCTGTTGTACTTCTATCAGTTGGAGTATCCTTTGTGTATGCAAGTGCAACAGGACATCACAACGTTTTATTGTGTTCTATTGTCCGAAATGAAAACCGAACTGCTTAAAACCAAAGCAGATAGTGTGCATATTATCCGTTCTTTAATCTATTATCTGTTGCAAAAATTAAACAGAGAATATGCCGAAAAACATCAGTTGCCTTTGGAAAAAAACGGAAACAATTATGCTTTTCAATTCAAAAAACTAACCGAAATCCACATCAAGGAAAAACAACGTATCAACGATTATACAGAGATATTGAATGTCAGTAGAATATCTTTAAACAAAGCGGTAAAAGAATATTTCAATGTTACGGCAACCTATATGTTAAAGCAACGATTGTTGATAGAAATAAAAGATTACCTTATCCATTCGGAATTAACTGTTGCAGAAATTGCCTATGAACTTAATTTCTCTGAACCGAACCATTTAATGCGTTTTTTCAAGAACCAAACAGGAATGACCACTACTGAATTTTTAGCAGATTATCAAAATGGTATCCATTCCTAATATTTTGGTAGCTTCTGATTTTTAGAAGCAAAGTAATTTTGCTCCATAATTTAAAATATAAAAATTATGAGCAAGAAAGCATTAATCATTATCGATATTCAAAACGATTATTTTGAAGGCGGAGCTATTGAGTTGGTAAATCCAGTAGAAGCAAGTCTAAATGCCCGTAAAGTGTTGAATTATTTTAGGGAAAATAATTTGCCAATCGCACACATTCAACACGTTTCAGCCAATCCCGAAGTTATGCCGATTTTCGTGGAAGGAACAAAAGGTTTCGACATACACGAAAACGTAAAACCACTTGACGGAGAAAAAGTATTCCGCAAATACTTTCCGAACAGTTTCAGAGGAACAGGACTTTTGGAATATCTGAAAGAAAACGAAGTAACCGAAGTCGTTATTACAGGAATGATGACACATATGTGCGTAGATGCCACCACAAGAGCCGCATTTGATTTTGAATACAAATGTACTGTAATCGGAGATGCTTGTGCATCAAGAGATTTGGAAATCAAAGGAAGTAGCGTAAAATCTACCGATGTACACAACGCATTTTTATCCGCATTGGAATTTTTCTATGCCGAAATCAAAAACACGGACGAATTTTTATCAGCATAATTTCGTTAAAAATAATTCAAAGCCCTGTAATAGAAATTATTGCAGGGCTATTTTTTTGTGTCCCTAATCGTGTGATATTGTAATGTAAAATCTTTCTCTATTTTTAATTTCCCTGACAACATACAACAAATAGCCACAGCCACTAACATAGCATTGGCGAAATGGCGAGGTTCACGGTAAATTGAACGTTCCGTCTTCGTATGCCGCCAATGCTTTTTGCATTGGCTTTTTATTTGTAATTTAGCCACTGACAAAAAAGCATTGGCTACGTTCACGGCTAAATCGAAACTTTTCGCTTCGATTTTCCGCCACTTCGCCAATGCTCCGGACGTTAGCTGCAAGGCTACAGTACCGCCAATAGACAACTCCCTTTCAAATAGTAAGGACTGACCCAATGAGGTGTCAGCCCCTACTAAAAACATAAACAAATTTTCTATTCAACGCCCAACTGCAATTTTGCTGCATTAAGATGAATTTCATCCTGCGTTTCTAAAGCAAAATACCCATAAGCTAACGGTGCAGCGGCAGCCCGTTCAATTGCTTGCTCAAATAGCTTATCCCATACTACTCCACCTTGTTTTGCGTACTCCGAAATTAACGCCTTGAGACTTTCTTCACCAAAAACAGTAACGTGTCCCGAAAAATCTTGTGCTATATCACTGACTTGTGCTGTTGACCAGTCAATAATTCCGCACACTTCTCCGTTGCGGTGAGTAAGCGTATGACCAGCGTACAAATCACCGTGAATGAATTTTGTAAAATTCGGCCATAACACATCGCTATCTATCCATTTTTGGTATCGATTTTCTAATTCGGCACTTATACCTAATTCAGATTTCACCAAAAACAATCTTTCCGAAATCTCATTTCTAACCTGTTCCGGTGTTAACACTTTTAATTCGTTACGAAGAACCTCTTGCTTTGAAATGGAGTGAAGTTCTATAAGTACCTTTGCCAATGTTGGAATGTAAAGTTCACTGTCTTTAGACATATTCCAAGTTACTTCATAAGTCTCAGCATCATAAATTAGAGCAGGCTTTCCATCCAGCAAAGGATAGGCTATAAGTTCTTCATTAGCTATACGCCAGTCGGGAACTTGTACCGAAAGGTATTTCGACACTAATTGAAGAATGCGTAATTCATTCGTAATCTGTTTGCCCAAGCCTGCTCTTCTTGGAATACGCAACAACCATTTTGTGCCATCCTTATCTGTAGCGAAACCAACCTTAAAGTCAATTCCCATCTCATTAAAACTCATTTTATCAGAAAGAAATAAACCATTTCTTTCCGCCAATTTTTGAATATCTTTATTTTTCATTTTTTAAACATTTTTGATTTTATCTAATTGCATTAAGTTGCGAGTGCCAAACGAAAGAATGCCCACAAGGATTGCCAAACAACCGCTTATAATAAACGAAATGTTTACACCAATAACTTCTGCAATCAGACCTGTGAATAATAAACCGATTACACTTGGCAACACTGCCAGACTATAATAAAGGGAAAATACTCTCCCTAATTTGTCAGGGCTTACCTCTGTTTGTACAATTGCTGTAAAACAGCCATTGAAAACGGACAGACTGATACCTCCAATGGCAGTTGTCAATACAAATCCTACAAACCAACTTGCAGGCAATGCTCCACTCAAAATAAATGTAAGTCCTAATAATACATACATTACATTGACAGCTACCACTTTTGAGCCTTTCAATTTGAAAGTACTCAAGATAGCTCCACCAATAAGCATACCTCCACCCCAAACCACTTCTACAACTCCCATTTCCCATTTTCCACCTGCATAATGTCCTGTTGTAAGCAACGGAAACATAATGGCAGCAGGCATTATAATGAAGGTTATTGCCATTGCATAAAGAAAGAGATAACGTAATCCTTTGTTCTTTGATATAGTTTGAAATCCTTCCAAAAAATCAGTAGTTATTGAATGGATAGACGATTTTGATTTCGTCACTAAATCGGGAATTTTCACCATTACGAGCGAAAGAATAGCCAGCAATGCCCCAATTAAATCCAAATACAATACCTTTGAAATGGGAAGATAGGCAATGGCCAATGTTCCAATGGCAGGTCCGCCAATACTACAAACTGAATGCAGAATTTGATTAATTCCTGCTACCTTTATCAATTCACTTTGGGGTACAATCAATGGAGCTATAGCCTGTAGTGCTGGAGTATGAAAAGCATTGCCAATAGAACGCAATCCGAGTAGCACATAAATCCATATTAGATTAGCATTTTTATTTTGTAGAATGACAAGTAACACAAGAGCACAGGCAGCAATAAAAGCATCCGAAAAAATCATTACATATTTACGATTGAGACGGTCAACATATACTCCTGCAATTAAACCTATCAATGCTTGAGGTAACATTGCTGCTATTCCTGCGTAGGCTAACACTTCGGCTGACTTATACTCCAGACTAAGCCATATAACGATAGCAAACTGAACAGCGTAACTTGTAAGCATTGATGCAAACTGCCCAGCCCATATAAACATATAGGTTTTAAACCATTTACGGTTTTCCATAAAAAATTGATTAAATTATACAACAAAATAATTGTAGTATAATACATAGTGTACTATACCATAAAAGTGGGTTTTGAAGTGAATAACCCTAATTATTTAGTCCAAGGCTTTGCCATGTGTTGTATACTTTTTTGGAAGTGATGCTACAAAAGTACAAAATATTATTTCAAAAAACAAGTTACTTTTAGCAAAATTAAGCCCAGCAGCTAACATAGTATTGCCAAAAGCGGGGCTGAAAGTTTAAACTTCAACATTTGTACATCTATGCCGCAAAAACCATTTTTATTTGCTTTGAAAAATGTAAATTAGCAAACAAAAAAATGGTTTTGCTAACTGCGGTGCAAATTTCAGCTTTTGTGCTTCGATTTCCCCGCCTTCGGCAATACCCAAAACGTTAGTAAATCTTTTAAAATATTGTGAACCTATTCCAACAAAGTTATTCCATAAAATTTTGAGCCTTCAAAGCTCTAAAAATTTTACGGAAATAACTTTGATAAACACTTTTCAATTATTGCTTTTGACTCCACTCTTTGAAAGATTTAGCTGTCCTTGGATTTTTGTTAAAAAACTGATTTACATTTTCTAATTGATTTATTAATTGCCCCTTTTCTTTTTCTAAACGCTCATACTCCGATTTCTCAATAGTATTCTTAACAGCTAAATACATTGAAAAACCTGTTGTTAAAAGTAAAAAGATGTTCAATACAATCAAGTAGAATAACCTCTTTGAGCTAACAGCCTTGTGAACCTTCAAAAGCTCCTCATTATTTTTTGTTATCTCTCGATGAAATTGATCGAAGTCATTCTGTAAGCGTTGTCTTTGTTCTTTTTCTATCTGTCGAAGTTCAGCAACATTTACTGTTACTTTGATGTTACTTAATTCTTTGATGGTATCTAAATGAGTTTTTTTACTTTGTTTTATCGTGTGTTCTAATTGTATGACTTGCTGAAGTAATAGTTCTGTCATATCAGTGAGTTTAGGTTGGTTCTTTGCCATTGTTTATCTTTTTAGTGCTCTTCGTTTACGTTTTTTTTGTTCATCATCTTCATCGTTACCACTAAGTTGAAAAGCAGATAACAAACTAAATAAAACAGACACATCTGTTTTCCAATTCTGCATTTGTGGTTCGATTGCTTCTTGCTTAGTTAATAGTTTTTCTACTTCATTCTTTGACTCTGTGCTTGCTGTATTTTTAAATAAATCATTCAACTTCATATTTCGGTCAACTTCACTTGCTTTTAGGTTTGTATTAGTTGGTAAATGAATAAAGCGATATCCTTGAATATTCCCCTGTTTATTAATAGTTGGTTTAACCTCAATATCTTTTTCAAGCATTAATCGAATGTATTGTTGTAAATCTTTTGGTTCCTGTCTTAAAACTTCCCTATGAGCTGTTTTGATAGTGTTTTTAGCTATTAAGTTTGTGTTGTTAGCTCTTTGTTTCTTATTCTCGTTTTCTTGTCTTATAGACGTCCAACCGT
>NZ_JBMVQP010000057.1:0-10531 GCF_050522425.1 Myroides sp. C6-3
ACCCTGAGGCAACGAAGGGTCGCATCCTACGAGTCCTTGAAAGACGAGTAAGGGTTGTTGGAGGGGTGAGTGACGGGCGTTGATTGACGGATGCGACATATCTCATTAGGTTTATATTTTATTTTGGTGTTCGATGAATCTACGCTACGCTCCGATTTCTCCTTCGTCGAGGTGACATGACGGGGGGGGACATGACGGGTGTTATTCCTTGATTTTCGTTTAAAGAAAACACTTGCTATTTCAGAAAAATCTACTGTTAACCGTTAACCGTTAACCGTTAACTGTTAACTGTTAACTGTTCACTGTTATCCTTTTTTAGTAAAAAAATATGAATTAAGTTTGCTTTTTAATGGAAAGAGGCAATCGGAGCAAGCCGTGCAAAACCTCACAACCAACAATCAACAAAAAAAATGCTTCGTATATACCCCGTTTTATTCCTTCTATTTCTGCTCATCAGTTGTGATACAAAAACCACAACATCCATTCAAGAACAAGGGACTACTGTTACAGACAGTTTACTAGCAAAAAAGAGTATAGCTTTATACCTGGGGTTAGACACCCTAGCGGTTCAGGATCGCAAAGGGGTGATAGAAGAAGTCCTGGGTTCTACAGACGTATCACTCATGCACTCCCCTTACGGGTTTTACTTTCAAAGTTTATGCTTTCAGTACACCCAACAGCAGGACAGTTCAGATATTTACTTTAGGAAGGCTTACGATGCGTATTCAGTGGTAGATCCGATTTGGCAGCGTTTATTGACGTACACCCAACTCGGACAAGAACTCCAACATCAACGAGTAGCGAAGGTGGAGCTCATGGAATTGCTATACGAACAATTGGAGCTTGTGAATCAGCACTCGACGATCTTAGATTATCAGCTGTATGATTTACTAGCGAAGGCTTACTTTTTAAATGGCAATATGGAGCGTTCTCTTCACTTTACAACGCGTTACTATGCCCAACACCCTTTCAAGGACAATCGACGTGTTAAAACGCGTTTTTACGATATTTCATTTCTATTAGCTGCTGAGTTACAGGATAAAGACCAGGCAAAAGCGGCTTTACAGCAGTTGAAGGTATTGCTGAAAGACTCGAAGGAGGAAACGGCTATTGCGCGTTATTATGATATGGAGGCGCGTTATTTTGCGCTGATTGGCCATTTTGATGAGGCGCTGCAAAGTAGTAAGCGCTATTTTCACTACAACAAAAAGCGCAAGCAGCTTCATCCTACTGTGTACAACAATTTAGCGACTAGTTTTGAACGCAATCAACAGTTGGATTCTGCTATTCACTACTACAAAGAAGGTATTGCTCTTGCGCAACAAATGAAAATTCTCGAACAGAATCAGCTCTATGGGGGCTTGAGTCAGGTGTATAAACGCAAGGGAGATTACCAACAGGCGCTTATTGCTTTAGATTCTTCTTTTGCGCATTCAACGAGAATCAAGGAAAAACGCAATGCAAGCAAGCTTCACGAACTAGAACTCCAGTACCAAACCAAACAAAAAGATGTGGAAATCTCTTCGCTAAAGGAGAATTACCAGCTGCAGAGACAGACGTTTGTACAACAGCGTTGGATCATCTCGCTTATTGTTCTCTTTGTTATTGGGGTGCTTTCGTATTCCTTGATTTTATATCGACAGCGGTTGCTCAGTGAAAAGAACAAGGGGTTAGCGATCCAAAATAAAAAGATGGAATTGGAACAACGCTTGTTACAAGTGCAACTCAATCCGCATTTTATTTACAATGCGATAGCCAATCTACAAGGCTTTATCAACCAGGAGGACAAGGTAAAAGCCAATCGCTATTTGATTAGCTTATCGAAGATGATTCGCAATATCCTCGAACTCAATCGCCGTGACTTTGTGCCTTTATCGGAAGATTTAAGTGCGATTGAAAATTACCTTCAAGTGCAGCAAATGCGCTATAACCACTCCTTTGACTATCATCTTGTTGATCGACTACAAGAGGCTTCGATTGAAGCGGAGGAAATTCTCATTCCCCCTATGCTCTTGCAACCTTTTATTGAAAATGCCATCGAACACGGGTTCAAAAACATAACCTATCAAGGGGTGTTAACCCTGACCATTGAAGTGAAAAACGAGCAGCTCCTCCTCTATATTCGCGACAATGGCTGTGGATTGCAACCCAAAGAAAAGGAAGAGACAACGACAACGACAACGACAACGACGAACAAACAATCACTCGCTCAAATCATTACACAAGAGCGCTTGGATGCTTTATTTCACGCGAAGAAGGAAGAAGCGTTCTTTCGCTTGTATTCCATAGAAGAAGAAAAAGAAGAAGAACCCTCTAGTAGCGGGGTTGAAGTGCTGTTGTGTATTCCCCTGATTTATGCTTAATATTGTACCCATGAAAGTTTATATTCTCGAAGACGAAGTTGCCATTTTAAAATACATTCTCTCTTTGGTGGTAGATATCCCCTATCTTCAACTCGTGGGGTATTCCGATTCAATCAGCAAAGCCTATCCGGAGATTCTAGCGCAACAACCAGATTTGATTTTGGCAGACATCCAACTCAAAGACGGTACAAGCTTTGAACTCTTGCAGCAAGTAAACAACCCCAACTTACAGCTGATCTTCATTACCGCTTATAGTCAATATACCCTCAAAGCACTGAATCTAGGTGCCTTGGGTTATTTGGTAAAACCCCTAGATGACCGTGAATTTACGCAGGCGATTGAACGCTGCTACGAGAGACGCAATGCACACGTTTTTGTAGAAGAGCAATTGCAAGTGGCGTTAGAACAGCTACAAACCAATCACCCGCCTCAGCGCCTTGCGTTGAAAACCTTTCACTTTACGCAGCTTGTTTGTGTGGCTGATATTGTGTATTGCCAAAGTGATAAGGGCTATACGACTTTTCACCTGGCTAATGGGGATAAACTCATGGTGTCTAAGGTAATCAAAGAATATGAAGAGCTATTACTACCCGCTCACTTTATCCGCTGTCACCAATCGTTCCTGGTTAATACTTCCTATATCAGCAAATACTACAAAGAAGGACATCTCGAATTGGTGGATCAAACCATTATTCCGGTATCCGAGCGAAAAAAAGAAGCCGTTACAACCTATATACAACGCATTTCGTAGGTGTATTCGAACGAATAATCCAATAAACGCGACGAATATTGATTACATACAGACGAAAATCAATACGCTTGATCTTTCGATTTTAAAAGCAATTACCTTTGCACCATCGGAAAGAAATACAGGAGACCCCGAACGTATTCCTTGTGTTGTGTGCAATGGGTTGAATCGCGTTTACCGTCGACTATTTTCTTTTTGATACCCTTTGTTTGTTCTATATATCAACCGTTATGAAGAATAAATCACGTAATGTTGCTGCTCATAAGCAGGGAATTGATTTATTCTTCACTTGGTTTAGTATCTAAAAACACAATAAGAATAAAATCATATGAAAAAGTCAGTTATCCTTTTTAGTGCCATTGTTTCGTTTTTAGCTGTTTCTTGTGGAGGCGATACCGCCATCAACCTGCAAGAAGAAAACAATGCTGCTACACTAAAAGCAGAAGTAGAAAAAGCATTTTCACCCGATATGGAGGTGAGCGAACTACTCTTATCTACCGCACCCCTTGATACGAGATTGCAAAACATCTCCGTTGAATACTGGGAAGGAGAGGAAGAATTTCAACAGTTCTACAACTTAAAAGAAGGAATGCAAGCCAAAGAAGAAACACTAGCTTCTCAAAACATCAAGCGCCTTCCTCAACTACCCGCAAAATCAAAAGATCTTGTGTTTAAGATTAAAGATGTAGACTATAGCAGAACTTACGAAAACCTAATGAAAGCCGTTGCTTTGGTTATGGAAGAACACCCTGAAGATAGCGATGAAACATACAACAACTTTGTACTACACAGCTATAGATTCAAAGCAGACGGCAAAGACAAAATAAGAGAATCTCTAACCCTACATGCAAAAAAAGTAGGAGAAGCCGTTCGAATTAAAAAGAGATCAACATCAACGAATTATTACGAGTTTTCTTTTGTTGTTCTAGAAGATGGAACACTTGAATGGAGATAGTTTTTCGTTAACCGTTGACCGTTAACCGATAACCGATAACCGATAAAAAAAAATTGCTAGAAAAAGAAAAGCTGTTTCATAGGGTATATTGAACGCAGTATCAATATCAAACAGTCAATCTAAAACGAAGACGCAAGAGGTTTGTTCCTTTTGCGTTTTTTCTTTTCCATTTTGATTGCTTTTCTTTGCTCCGACGATTCCGCAAGAAAGCTTCTAGTAGAATTCAATTTGTGTTGAATTAAAAAATATTTTTTAACAAAAAACCGTTTTCTAATTAAAAAAACTATACCTTTGTCGTGATTTCGGCAATTAAACTAAATTGTATAGCCTGGTAAATTTCAAGCGGAGTATATGCTTCGTTTAACTTTTTCAAACTGTTACTACTGTTTTTGCATTTATCACCCAAAGATAAATATTGTTTATTTTCATACGTAGTAAGTCAGTTTTTTAAATCCAAACAACTTCTCATTTTACTTCTTAAGGAAGATCCCCCTGGGATAACGTATGTAATAACCGTATTTTTCTTCGTTGCTGTATAAGCAACACCTATATATAAACCTGCAGATGCCTTGGCATTTGTTAACTATTCAATTAATGGCAGACTCATTTTTTAAAAAAGAAAACAACAAAAAGAAAAAACAAAAACAAGAAGAGAAATTAAAACGCAGAGAAGAGCGTAAACAACACAACAACAAAGGGAAGGATCTAGAAGATTTATTCGTATATGTAGATAAACGAGGACAATTAACTCACCTAACCCCAGAAGAACAGGCCTTGCAAGAAAAGCAAGAGCTGAAACATACAGAGAAAATCTCACAAGAAAATCACGAAGGTACCATTAGCTATGTTACAGATAAAGGATATGCGTTCGTTATTGATTCAAAGACGAGAGAAAGTATCTTTCTTCACCAGAATGACCTCAATATACCTTTGGAAAAAGGATTAAAAATAAGCTTTAAATTAGAGCAAAGTAAAAATGGAATCAGAGCTGTAGAAGCAGCTAAAACAGAATAATAAATTCAATTAATTATGCAACAAGGAACAGTAAAGTTTTTTAATGAAACAAAAGGGTTTGGTTTTATTACACCAGACGATAACGGAGCAGATATTTTCGTACACACTTCAGGTTTAGTTGACCGTATCCGTGAAAACGACGTAGTTACTTACGAAGTTGAAAAAGGAAAAAAAGGCTTAAACGCAGTTGAAGTAAGAAGAGTTAGATAATTAACAGTTAACCGTTTACCGTTAACCGTTTTAATCATCAGCGATAAAAAAGTCAATCCATGTAGTTGGGTTGGCTTTTTTTTTGGTTGTTGGTCTTTCAAGGACTCGTAGGATGCGACCCTTCGTTGCCTCAGGGTAACATACTGTGTGTAGGTGCTGTTATCTGTTAACAGTGAACAGTTAACGGAAGATCTTTCTGAAATAGAAAGTACGTCACTCACCCCCGTCACTCACCCCCGTCACTCACTCCCGTCATGTCACCTCGACGAAGGAGAAATCGGAGCGTAGCGTAGATTCATCGAATACCAAAATAAAATATAAACCTAATGAGATATGTCGCATCCGTCACTCACCGCCCGTCAATCACTCCCAATAGCCCTTGCTCATCTTTCAAGGACTCGTAGGATGCGACCTTTCGTTGCCTCAGGACATACTGTGAACGGTGAACAGAACAATGAACAATGAACAGTGAACAAAAAAAAACCACTCCTATACAAAGGAATGGTTTTTCTATTATTGATAATCTACCGTTAACCGTTAACTATACATTTTTTCTCTTAGTTCTTTTACCTTAGGATCATCCAAATAGTCTTCAAACGTCATATAGCGATCGATTACACCATTTGGTGTTAATTCTAAGATACGTGTTCCCACGGTTTGAGCGAATTCTTTATCGTGTGTTGTGAACAACACCGTACCTTTAAAGCCTTTTAACGAGTTATTAAAAGCGGTAATTGACTCTAGGTCTAAGTGGTTCGTTGGTTCATCAAGCATCAATACGTTAGCTCTAAGCATCATCATACGAGACAACATACAACGTACTTTTTCTCCTCCAGACAACACACGACCTGTTTTTAACGCTTCTTCACCAGAGAAAATCATTTTCCCTAAGAAACCACGTACATAAACCTCGTCTCTTTCTTCTTCGGTTTTTGCCCATTGGCGCAACCAATCCACAAGAGTTAAGTCATTTTCAAAAAACGCGTGGTTATCTGCTGGCAAGTACGATTGAGAGGTTGTAATCCCCCACTCTACTTTACCTGCATCTGGTTTAAGGTTGTCGTTGATGATTTCGTAGAACGCCGTTGTAGCACGAGAGTCGCGAGAGATTACCACGATCTTATCCCCTTTCACCACGTTCAAGTCTACATCTTTGAATAAAACTTCCCCGTCAAGCGTACTTGCCAATCCGGTGATGTTTAAGATTTGATCTCCTGCTTCTCTATCTTGATCAAAAATAATAGCCGGATAACGACGAGAAGAAGGTTTAATATCATCTAGTTTTAGCTTATCGATCATTTTCTTACGAGAAGTTGCCTGTTTTGACTTGGCCACGTTCGCACTAAAACGGCGGATAAACTCTTCTAATTCAGCTTTTTTCTCTTCCGCTTTCTTATTTTGTTGTGCTCTTTGTTTTGCAGCTAACTGACTTGATTCATACCAGAACGTATAGTTACCAGAATAGTGTGTAATCTTACTAAAGTCGATATCTGATACGTGTGTACATACCGCATCAAGGAAGTGACGGTCGTGCGAAACAACCAGTACCGTATTTTCATAGTTTGCCAAGAAGTTCTCTAACCAACCGATGGTTTCAAAATCCAAGTCGTTGGTCGGCTCATCCATGATCAACACGTCTGGATTTCCGAATAAAGCTTGAGCCAATAACACGCGAACTTTTAGTTTCGCATCCATTTCGCTCATTAAAGTATAGTGAAATTCTTCAGCAATTCCCAAGTTAGACAACATCGTCGCTGCATCAGATTCGGCATTCCAACCATTCATCTCATCAAAGCGAATTTGAAGCTCACCGATGCGATCTGCGTTCTCATCTGTATAGTTCAAATACAGTTCGTCCATCTCTTTTTTAACGGCAAATAAATCTTTATTTCCCATCACCACTGTCTCAAGCACCGTATGCTCATCAAACATGTTGTGGTTCTGGTTCAACACAGACATACGCTTACCAGGCTCTAGAATAACGTGTCCAGATGTAGGATCAATTTCTCCTGATAATATTTTCAAAAACGTTGATTTACCCGCACCATTTGCACCGATAATTCCATAGCAATTACCTTGTGTAAAGGTTACATTTACTTCATCAAATAAAATTCGCTTACCGAACTGAACTGACAGATTTGAAACTGTTAACATTATTTCTTGTTTGATTTAATTTGTTGCAAAATTACTAAATATATATGAGATTTAATCTCTCTTAATTTATTTCAATTTTGAATTACTTATTTTAACCATCTATTAACAACATTAACTGAACGTAAAACTTACTTTTGTCCTCGACGTCAATTTTTTAACTAGCATTATTCCCCAAACAATGTGTAGTAATTTTTTACATACAGGTATACGCTATGGTTTGTTGCCATTGGTTGTTTTGCTCTTTTCTTGTCAAAAGAAATTCGAGGCAACCGATTATGTTGCGCATTTTAGTGGCGAAATACAAAACCCAACCACCAATTATATTTTATTCTACAAAGATAATGAGCTAATAGATACGATCTATCTCGATCAAAACAACCACTTTGAAAAGAAATTTGATTCCCTTTCACCAGGGCTCTACATTTACCGTATGAATCCCGAATTTCAATACGTGTATTTTGACAAGAACGACAGTTTACATCTTCGTTTAAATTCAAGAGACTTCGATCATTCGATCATTTTTTCAGGTCGTGGTGCAGAAAAGAACAACTTCTTGATGAACCTGACGGTAAAAAACTTAGTGGATGAATCAACGCGCTATGAGAATTACGATTATGGGGTAAATCAATTCATTCGCTTTATTGATTCAGCACATGCAGCGCGTACCACCTATTATCTACGCAGTAAGGCAATCGTTGGTTGGGGACCAGAGTTTGATATGTATGCGAAAACAAAACTCGATCTCCACTATTTTAGTCAGAAAGAGATCTACCCTATTGCGCATTACGTTCGCACAAAAGAAGACATCCGAAATCAACTACCTGCCGATTACTACTCGTTTCGGAATAAGGTAGATTTTAATAATGAGAAGCTAATCCGCTATTCGTCTTTTACCAAATACTTAGCCATTATGCTGAGTTCAGTTAGCGATGAATCGGATCTCGATTTTGACAGCCAAACAAAATTCGACAAAAACATCACCAAACTCAATGTTGTAGATACTTTAATCCGCAATGAGAAGGTGAAAAATACAATTTTAGACAATATTGCTTTGATCTACCTCTTGGAAGATCAAAACCTCAATAATAACGACAAGTTTTTTGATGCTTATTTTAAACTCTCTACAGATACTACACAGCATCAAGAGATTGTAAAGATCCAAAATGCCGTACAAAATCTAAAGTACGAGAATCGCCTCCCCCGTGTGGAGCTTGTTGATCTCAACGAAAAACCAGTGGAGTTCAAAAAGCTGATCAACAAAAAAACACTGATGTTCGTTTGGACCAAAAACGGATTGGCCCACGCAGAAGCTAGCCACAAAAGAGCTTTACACCTGCTGGAACAGATTCCCAATATACAGGTTATTTCTGTGTGTATCGATGGAGAACACAACGAATGGAGAGAACTTGTTAGTCAATATAAACACCCCAACTTAATCGAGTTGCGCTGCACAGATTTTAATGAGATGAAAGACAAATGGATCATTACTAAAATACAACGCAGTATTATCCTAAATGCCGATGCTAGTATTCAAGAAGCTTTCGTCAATATCTTTGATCGCAATATAGAGCAACTACTGCAATAGTTGACGGTTTACGGTTGACAGAGCATTATCAATATATAGAAGAACCATTCCTTTGTAGGGGTGGTTTTTTTGTTTGTTGTGAGGTTTGCTCGTTGTGAGGTTTGTTCGTTGTGAGGTTTGCTCGTTGTGAGGTTTGCTCGTTGTGAGGTTTGTTCGTTGTGAGGTTTGTTCGTTGTGAGGTTTGCTCGTTGTGAGGTTTGCTCGTTGTGAGGTTTGTTTGTTGTGAGGTTTGTTTGTTGTGAGGTTTGTTCGTTGTGAGGTTTGTTCGTTGTGAGGTTTGCTCGTTGTGAGGTTTGTTCGTTGTGAGGTTTGTGCTTTTAAAGAAAACACTTGCTATTTCAGAAAAATCTACTGTTAACCGTTAACCGTTAACCGTTAACCGTTAACCGATCACAGTACCCACACACAGTATGTCACCCTGAGGCAACGAAGGGTCGCATCCTACGAGTCCTTGAAAGACAAACAAGGATTGTTGGAGGGGTGAGTGACTGGAGTGAGTGACGGGTGTGATTGACGGGGGTGACCTCTCCTTCGTCGAGGTGATTGACTGAGGTGATTGACGGGGGTGATTGACGGGCGTTGAATACACACAGTACACACACAGTATGTCACCCTGAGGCAACGAAGGGTCGCATCCTACGAGTCCTTGAAAGACAAACAAGGATTGTTGATTGCCGAGTGACGGGTGTGATTGACGGGTGTGATTGACGGATGCGACCTCTCCTTCGTCGAGGTGACATGACTGGGGTGATTGACGAGCGTTGAATACACACAGTACCCCCACACAGTATGTCACCCTGAGGCAACGAAGGGTCGCATCCTACGAGTCCTTGAAAGACGAGTAAAGGTTGTTGAGGCGTGATTGACTGGAGTGAGTGACGGGTGTGATTGACGGATGCGACCTATCTCATTAGGTTTATATTTTATTTTGGTATTCGATGAATATATCTCACTTATTTTATATTGGTTTTGGTGTTCGATGAATCTACGCTACGCTCCGATTTTCGCTACGCTCCGATTTCTCCTTCGTCGAGGTGACATGACTGGGGCGATTGACTGGGGTGATTGACTGGGGTGATTGACGGGGGTGATTGACGGATGCGACCTCTCCTACGTCGAGGTGACATGACTGGGGCGATTGACTGGGGCGACATGACGGGTGTGATTGACGGATGCGACATATCTCATTAGGTTTATATTTTATTTTGGTATTCGATGAATCTACGCTACGCTCCGATTTCTCCTGCGTCGAGGTGACATGACGGGAGTGAGTGACGGGCGTTGAATACACACAGTACACACACAGTACACACACAGTACACACACAGTATGTCACCCTGAGGCAACGAAGGGTCGCATCCTACGAGTCCTTGAAAGACAAACAAGGATTGTTGATTGCCGAGTGACGGGGTTGATTGACGGGTGTGATTGACGGGTGTGATTGACGGGTGTGATTGACGGGTGTGATTGACGGGTGTGATTGACGGGTGTGATTGACGGGT
>NZ_JBMVQP010000058.1:0-9500 GCF_050522425.1 Myroides sp. C6-3
AAGATTCATCGAATACCAGAATAAATATAAACCTAATGAGATAAACCGTACATTTTTTGCTCTTTGTAATGTTGTGAATTGGAGGGAAGACAGGAGTAAATTCTACAAAGAACAAACCTCACAAATCGAAGCGAAGCGAAGATTCATTGAATACCAGAATAAATATAAACCTAATGAGATAAACCGTACATTTTTTGCTCTTTGTAATGTTGTGAATTGGAGGGAAGACAGGAGTAAATTCTACAAAGAACAAACCTCACAAATCGAAGCGAAGCGAAGATTCATTGAATACCAGAATAAATATAAACCTAATGAGATAAACCGTACATTTTTTGCTCTTTGTGATTTTGTGATGTTGTGAAATGGAGAGAAGACAGGAGTAAATTCTACAAAGAACAAACCTCACAAATCGAAACATAGTGAAGATGATTCATCAAACACTAAAACAAAATATATCCTTAGTGAGCTAAAGAAGGGAGGGGAAGAAGGTTGTCTTTTCTCCTCTAAGTTTAGTAAAACGGTTTATTGTAAACAAAAAAAGGATAGCGCTTGCTATCCTTTTTTCTGAGGCATCGAGCGGATTCGAACCGCTGTAGACGGTTTTGCAGACCGCTTCCTAGCCACTCGGACACGATGCCGTATCCATTAATTGGATGCAAACTTACTACTATTTTTTAAATTTAAAAACCAAATAAGTGAGTTTTTTACCCCAAAAGCCAGAAAAACTATC
This sequence comes from Myroides sp. C6-3, assembly GCF_050522425.1. Taxonomy (NCBI): domain Bacteria; kingdom Pseudomonadati; phylum Bacteroidota; class Flavobacteriia; order Flavobacteriales; family Flavobacteriaceae; genus Myroides; species Myroides sp. C6-3. Next base: position 731 of record NZ_JBMVQP010000058.1, read on the forward strand.
TAACTCCTTGCATCTCAACGGTTACATATTCTACATCTCCTCCAATAGGTGGATTAATTTTGGATACCGCAACCGTAACTTTCTCTACTAATTTTATTTCAAGTAAAATGCGATCAATAATACGCTGTACAACCGTTTCCAATAATTTAGAACGCTTATCCATTTCTTCTTTGACAATTTGATTCAACTGCACATAATCAATAGCGTGAACCAATTCATCCGATGCAGCAGCATCTCTAAAATTTCCTGAAGCGGTAACGTCTACACGGTATTCTGAACCTATTTTAGCTTCTTCTGGCATACAACCGTGGAATGAAAAGGTACGAATATTGTTAAGTCTAATAATCCCCATAAAATCCTTCTTTTAGTTTAAAAGCTAAAATTACGATTATTTTTAGTTAGATATCTCCTTTTGTAGCAGTAAAATGCTTCGAACTTGTTTAGTTTTTTGATACCTTTGTAGTTATAATATTTATATCCATGTCAACAAAAGAGAAATCATTAAATTTTATTGAGCAAATCATTGAAGAAGATTTAAAAAATGGCTTGCCAACAGAAAAACTACATTTCCGTTTTCCGCCTGAGCCTAATGGTTATTTACACGTAGGTCATGCGAGTTCTATTTGTTTAAACTTTGGATTGGGATTAAAGTACAATGCGCCAGTGAACTTGCGCTTTGACGATACGAATCCTTCAAAAGAAGAGCAGGAATTTGTTGACGCAATCAAATACGATGTAGAATGGCTAGGGTATAAATGGGCAAATGAAGTGTATGCATCGGATTATTTCCAGCAATTATACGATTGGGCTGTACAGATGATCAAAGAAGGTAAAGCTTATGTAGATAGCCAAACCTCTGAAGAAATGGCTCAACAAAAAGGTACTCCTACAACTGCAGGAGTAAACAGTCCGTTTAGAGATCGAAGTGTAGCGGAAAACCTTGATTTATTCGAGCGAATGAAAAAAGGAGAATTTGCAGAAGGAACGCATATTTTACGTGCTAAAATTGATATGTCGCATACGAATATGTTGATGCGCGATCCAATTATGTACAGAATAATCAATAAAGCGCACCACCGCACACAAAATGATTGGTGCATTTATCCTATGTACGACTGGGCTCATGGAGAAAGTGACTACCTAGAAAGTATTTCACACTCTTTCTGTACGCTTGAGTTTTTACCGCACAGAGAGCTGTACGATTGGTTTTTAGATCAGGTTGTAGAAGGGGAGAACATCCGTCCTAAACAGCGTGAATTTGCCAGAAGAAACCTTTCTCACACCGTTGTAAGTAAACGAAAATTAGCTCGACTAGTATCGGAAGGACACGTAACGGGATGGGATGATCCTAGAATGTCTACCATCTCAGGTTTGAGAAGGAGAGGATATACGCCTGCTTCTATCCGAAACTATGCGGATACGATTGGTATCGCTAAACGAGATAACCTTATTGATGTTTCGCTATTGGAATTTTGTGTGCGTGAAGATTTGAACAAAATCGCTCCACGTGTCATGGCGGTACTTGATCCTGTTAAACTTGTAATCACCAACTATCCCGAAGGACAAGAAGAGTGGTTAGATGCAGAAAACAATCCTGAAGAAGAAGTAATGACCTTCCGTAAAGTTCCTTTTTCAAGAGAATTATACATTGAAAGAGAAGATTTTAAAGAAGAAGCAAATAGTAAATTCTTTCGTTTAACCCTAGGAAAGGAAGTTCGCTTGAAAAACGCTTATATCATCAAAGGAGAAAGCGTAGTAAAAGACGAAGAAGGAAATATTACAGCTATTCACGTTACTTACGATCCAGAAAGTAGAAGTGGAAGTGGCACAGAAGCGAGTAAACGCAAAGTAAAAGGTACGATTCACTGGGTTTCTACTGCACATGCTGTTGAAGCAGAAATCCGCGTGTACGATCGCTTGTTTATCAATGAAAATCCAGATGGAAATAAAGAGGTGGACTTTTTATCGTTTATCAATCCCAATTCCCTATCGGTTATCAAAGGATACTTAGAACCAAGTTTACAAGAGGCCAAAGAAGGAGATCAATTCCAATTCCAACGCATGGGTTATTTTTGTGTAGACAAAGATAGTACATCAACGCACCTTGTTTTCAATAAGACTGTAGGACTTAGAGATACTTGGGCAAAACTCGATCAGAACTAGTTTTAATAGAATTACTTTATAATAAAGGTGTTTTTAACGTTATATTAACGGACAAAAACACCTTTTTTCATTAACTTTATGAGATAATCATAAAAAAAACTTAGTTATGTCAGATCGTTTAGGTAGTACATTAGCAGCTTTAGTAGCTGGAGCAGCAATAGGAGTAGGTATTGGAATACTGTTCGCTCCTGATGAAGGAAAAAAGACGAGAAAAAAAATTAGAAGATCGTTTGATGAATCAAAAGATGAGCTTTCGCACAAAATTGACGACTTAAAGAAACAAGTACGAAGTGTTGTAGAAAGAAAATCAAATACTATTGAAGATGGTATTGAAGATTTTGTCAATGCAGCAGGTAAAAAAAGAGATGAAGTGATCTCCGCTTTAGAGCATAAATTAGCAGAACTGAAAAAGCAAAGCAAAGAATTAGCAGAAAACGCGAAAAAATAATCTTTTTACATCAAGTAGGACATGGCATTCCAGGAAATCAAAAACAACATTAACGAGATCAAAGAGCATTCGGAAGAGTACATCAATTCAAGTATGAACTATTTTCGTTTGTTAGGCCTCAAAATAACCGCTAAAACAGCGATCATTTTTATGACTGTTTTCGCAGTGGGCATCTTCTTTTTACTCTCACTCTTGTTTATCTCTTTATTTGCAGCCATTGCTATTGGTGAGCAAATTCAAAGTAGATCTCTTGGTTTTCTTTATGTCGGACTTTTTTATTTATTAATCAGTATTCTTGTCTTTACTTTACGAAAATACATCGTTGATAGACCTTTGATTAAAAAGCTTTCCGAAGCTATTTTTTCGGAGTAAGACTTGTTAATTCTACTACTATGAGAAAGCATTATTCCTCCTTTGAGCAAATTGATCTCGATTTACAGATCTTACGCGTTAAAAGGGAGATCCATTACCAAAAAATTAATTCGGCTTTAGACCAATTAAAAGATGAAGCAACCCCGCAAAACCTCATTAAAAATACATTGGGTTCCGCAGGTGCCTTACTGACAAACTCTAGTGGTATTCAGACTTTACTAGTCACCTCTATTTTCAAGTATATTCTTCGAAAGTTTAGAAAATAATTCGCATATCACAAAAATAAAAAAGCGTTGTTCGTATTTAATGAACAACGCTTTTTTATTTTTAGCACTTTTAAGCCCTTGTTTTTTTGAAAACAACCTTATTCTAAACCACTATCATTTGACTTCTTAGAAGGCTTTATTGGAGCTGTAGAGCTCATTTCTGATACTTTACTGCTCGCTGCAAATGAAGTAACCATATTAGTTAACATCTCGCTTGCCGCTGTAGGAGAATTAGGCAGTAAAATTAAATTAGATTTAGAATCAGCACCTACTGCTTGAAGGGTATCATAATGTTGTGTTACGACAATTAATGCAGAAGCTTCTTGAGAATTGATTCCCACCTTATTTAATACATCCACACTTTCTACTAATCCTTGGGCGATCTCACGACGTTGATCTGCAATACCTTGTCCTTGTAGACGCTTAGATTCAGCTTCAGCTTTTGCCTTAGCCACAATGCGAATTCTACTCGCTTCAGCCTCATACTCCGCTGCTACTTTTTCTCGATCGGCAGCATTAATTCGATTCATCGCATTTTTTACCTGAATATCTGGATCAATATCCGTGATTAAGGTATTAATGATGTCATAGCCATAGGTCGTCATCGCTTCATTCAATTCGCGCTTTACAGCCACAGCAATATTGTCTTTTCGCTCAAAAACATCATCCAAAATTAATTTTGGTACCTCTGCGCGAACAACATCAAACACATAAGAGGTAATCTGATCGTGTGGATATTCCAACTTATAAAAAGCATCGTAAACGCGATCGGCAATCACTTTGAACTGAACGGAAACTTTCAACTTAACGAAAACATTATCTTTCGTCTTTGTTTCAATCATTACATCCAATTGTTGGATCCTCAAATTAACCACTCCTGAAATTCGATCTACAACAGGTATTTTCAATTGTAAACCAGAATGCCTAATGCTATTAAATTTTCCAAAGCGTTCAATGATCGCTGAGGATTGTTGTTTAACTGTAAAGAAACTTAAAAACAAGATAATCAATACAGGTACAAGAAAGATTAAAAACATAACAATATTTATTTATTAGTACCTCAAATTACAAAAAAATCTCCAGTACTGGAGATTTCTTTTTATTGTTTATTAAATTGTAATTCTACTTCTACCAAAGCAAGCATTGCAGGTGGCAAACTTGAAGCTAGATCTGGTACTAAAATTGGGATTAAAGCGGCAAATTGATCTCCTTTAGCTTTAATTGTAAACTTATCTACTGTTAGAGAAGTCACATTAACTTTCATCTCTTGATCAAATAAAGTAAAGGTCAATATGTTTGTTGATTCATTAAATGACCAAGTCGTTCCAGTTGTAGAAACCGCACAACTATCATCGTGATAATTAAAATTAACCATTGAAGCATCATCGAAAACTAAAGTATCGTCCTCACAATTCTCTTTTTTAGGATAAGGCATAGCAATAGGCTCACCCATAGGTAAACTCACGTTAACGTGCGTAGGAACCCAGGTATGAACCAAAGAAATAGTTTCTGCTGCTTTTTTTACTTCAATCGTAAGTTCATTACTATTCTTGTATCCTTCTTTTTTCGCAACAACTTTGAATGTTCCCGTTTCGGTAAATTTAAATGGATTAGTTGATTCTGTTCCATTTACATAGAGTTGAGCACCTTCTATTGCAGTTGTACCAACAGCAATCATAAAGGTAACTTCTTCATTTTGATCAACTGTATTGCCTTTTAGAGACTTTAATTCCAGTGTTTGTGAATGATTCTGTTCTGTGCTATTATCATCACTACTACAAGAAACAGTTCCCGAAAGCACTAATGCAAGTAGTGAAAAAGAAAGTAATGTTTTTTTCATAAAACTAGTTTTTGTTAACTATCAAATATACAACTTAATATCAATCAAATTAAATTTAAATTAACTAAAAGATTACATTTATTTAACAAATCTAAAAACAGCTAAGAGTTCTCCTTGTGCCTCAAGGTCTCTATTTATTCTTTCTTGTAGTTCTAGATTAAAAAAAGGCATCACTTGTTCTAAGGGTAAAGCCACCTCAAGTTCTTCCTGGGATTTATGTATAATAACAGCTTTAAAAACGGGGTGATTCGGCAAAACAAGACCTAATTCCTCCAATTTATGATACCAGGTAAAGGTTGTTGTTTTACTCGTATTAGACTCGTCTTCTCTGGTGAATACTCCAGTAAAATCCGTATCTAATCTTACAACATCATTGGGTTTGCCCATACTGCTGTACTCTTCTTTGAGTAGTGTTTCTCCTACCAGAGGCTTAATGCAAATAGAAATTGGCTTCCATTCACCTATTAAATGCTTCTGAATGTAGTTGTTCCATTCGCTTTCTGCTCTTTGTCCTGTATTTGCCTCATCATTCGAACAGGCCGCTGATAATAGGGCAACTACACCTAAAATAGGTACTATTCTTTTCATTCCCTTTTATTTCAAACTTAAAATTACAGTTTATTTCGAATCAATTGATCAATTGACTTGATAAAAATAAAGAGAGCTAAATGAGCTCTCTTTATTTATTTTATAGTGTTGCAATCGCCTGTTTTATTCTCTTTAGCGTTTCATCTTTACCAATTAACGCCATGATTTGGAAAAGATCTGGTCCTTTTAAAGCTCCTACAACACAAACGCGTAGAGGCTGCATCACTTTCCCCATTCCAATTCCTTGATTATTAATCCAATCTTTAACTTCCTTATCGATTTCTACAGCATGGAATGCCTCTACATTTTCAATAATTTCAGCAACTTGTTCCATTATTCCCGCTGTATCTTCTTTCCAATTTTTCAGCGCTTTAGAATCATATTCTACAGGTGCTTGGAAAAAGAAATCACTCAATTCAAAGAAATCCGACACAAAAGTTGCGCGTTCTTTGATCAATCCAACCACTTGTTCTACATAGTGATCCTCAGTTTGAATTCCCTTTTCTTTTAAAATTCGTTGAAAATCCTCAGCTAAATCAGCGTCATTTTGAAGTTTCAAATAGTGTTGATTGAACCATTTATTCTTTTCTGGATCAAATTTAGCACCTGCTTTATGTACACGCCCTAAATCAAACTTAGCCACCAACTCCTCTAAAGAAAAAATTTCTTGATCTGTTCCATCGTTCCAGCCTAATAAAGCTAAGAAATTTAGTACCGTTTCAGGGTAAAAACCTTTTTCTCTATAACCTGAAGATTTTTCACCTGAGATAGGATCTTGCCAATCTAATGGAAACACGGGGAATCCTAACTTATCACCATCGCGTTTAGATAGTTTTCCATTTCCAACCGGTTTTAATATAAGTGGTAGATGGGCAAATTTAGGAGCTTCCCATCCAAAAGCTTTATAGAGCAATTCGTGTAAAGGAAGAGATGGTAACCATTCCTCCCCGCGAATTACGTGAGAGGTTTCCATTAAGTGATCATCTACGATATTAGCCAAGTGATACGTTGGCATACCGTCACTTTTAAACAACACTTTATCGTCTAATAAGCTTGTATCAAACTTGATATCTCCACGGATAATATCATTTAAATATAAGGTTTCTCCCACAGGAGTCTTAAATCGAATTACATAAGGTTCACCAGTGGCGATCAATTGATCTACTTCCTCTTTTGACAAATTTAATGAAGTTTTCAACTGCGATCGATTGTTGTGATTGTAGATAAAAGTTTCTCCAGCTCCTTCCGCTTTCTTACGCAATTCATCTAATTCTTCTGCTGTATCAAATGCATAATATGCCCATCCACTTTTGATCAACTGATCTGCATATTGTTTGTACAATTCCTTGCGTTCACTTTGTCTATAAGGTCCAAACTTTTCGTTTTTTCCGATCGTTTCATCTGGAGAAATACCCAACCATTCTAAGGCTTCAAGAATATAGGCTTCCGCACCAGGAACAAATCTATTTTGATCTGTGTCTTCAATTCTAACGTAGAAAACACCGTCATTTTGTTTAGCAAATAAATAATTAAATAATGCTGTTCTAACACCACCAATATGTAAAGGTCCAGTAGGACTAGGTGCAAAACGCACGCGAACTTGATTAGCCATTTTGATTCATTATATTTTTACAAAGATACTATAACTATCGTTTTTATAAAGTTGTAATTGCCTTAAAATCATTTATAAAATTGAACGCTAGATTTAACGCCTATTTCCTCGAAATTCGGAAGCCTCTCCCCAATGTTCATATCGCAAGAACAAAAAGAATTACACCTGCAAAGAGAAAGAGCCAATGAACCTACATTCTTTTTTGAAATATATACCTTATATAATAGGTTAGTTTTTTTGCTTTTTTTTTCACAGTTTTCAAACTTTCTTTTTCTTCATTATCTATTCTTCCCGTACTTTTTTGCGTACTAAATCGTTCATAAAACCTCCTTTTTCACTCGCTCAAAAAGCAAATAGCCTCCGCTTCAAAAACATTTTTTTGGATCATAATACACCCTTATACACCCTTTTTTAGCTGTATTTACCTGTATTCCTTTTTCAGTTTTCAGTGCTAAATTTTGATTTCAACGACTAGAAAAACCAATCTTATCCTGCCTTATTTTCTTTCAATTTACAGTAAAAAATACCTTTAAAACAAGGTAAATAATCCTACAAACGAAGCAGGCCTAAAAAAAGCCTAAAAAAAAATCAGTGAATAATTCATTGATATACAGGCTTTTAATAGTTATCAACAGCAGTTTATTAAAAAGAGGCTAATCTTTTGATTTTGAAGCAATATGGTATAAACAGATTTTGTTGATAAGTATGGAAAGATTAGAATAACTATTTTTTGTTTAGTTGAAATATTTTACAATACAGCTACTAAATGTAATTGTGCAAATTTATTTTTTAGAAACTATGAGTCAGATATCCATAGTCTATCACCCACTTATTAACAGTTATACACCCCCTAAGTTATAGCAAAAAAGCTGTTGATAACGGTTATTAACCATGTTAATAAGATAGCTATTTAGCTATTTTAAAGCGATTTAAGAAATGATATCGTGTTAATAAGTTTTTATAAGTCAAAACTGCAAATTCTAGCTAAAAAGTTATTGTACATATTAACAAGCAATATAATAGAGAAGATTTTTTTTAATTTTTAAAAAGAATTTATTTCTATAAATAGTATTGTTGATAACGTTGATAAGTCTGTTTTTTTGCTTTGTCTGTTTTTTTGCTTTGTCTGTTTTTTTGCTTTGTCTGTTTTTGTTTGTTAAAGTTGAGTTTTTCGCGGATTTTTTTTTGGAATTTTAGAAAATCTGATTGCTGTATTTGGCGTAAAATAAATCTATTGGAGTATGAGTTGAGATATGCAAAATGTAGCGCCTTCTTTTTGTTTAAGCTTGAAATTTATACGCCTTGTATTTTACGTAAAACAAATCTATTAGAGTATGAGTTGAAATAGGCAAAATGTAGCGCCTTCTTTTTGTTCGATCTTCAAATTACTTCTTCCTGTATTTGACGTAAAATAAATCTATTGGAGTATGAGTTGAGATATGCAAAATGTAGCGCTCTCTTTTTGTTTAAGCTTCAAATTT
>NZ_JBMVQP010000059.1:0-9076 GCF_050522425.1 Myroides sp. C6-3
TTGGTTTTGTATTCAATGAATATATCTCACCTAGTTCATATTGGTTTTCGTGTTCGATGAATATATCTCACCTAGTTTATATTGGTTTTGGTGTTCGATGAATATATCTCACCTAGTTGATATTGGTTTTGGTGTTCGATGAATCTACGCTTCGCTCCGATTTACGCTTCGCTCCGATTTACGCTACGTTTCGATTTACGCTACGTTTCGATTTCCTCTCTCTTCTCTCTTCTTCCATAAAAAAAAGATCTACTAAAAAGCAGATCTCTTTTACTATCTTACGTTGTATTTCATCCAAACATTGGGTTCGACATACGTTCCCCTATTGCGTTCTAAGTCGATCTCTATAGGATTCAACGCAAAGTCGATAACATAGGAGCCAGAGGCTTGAAACGAGTAGTTGGTCCATTGTTCCCATTCCTGTACACTACCTTCAACAAACATAGCTTTGGTACATACCTTTACAATTTCAGCTCCATTCTTGCAATGTGTGCGAATCCACGGATCAAAGGGCAACCCTTCTTTATTGGTCCACTGCACATAATTTTCCATGTCTTGTAACGGGTATTGATGCTTTTTAGTAGGTCGCAAAGGCAAGATAAACGCATCTAATTGTTGTTCCTTGGCAATAGCCTTCATAAAAGCAATCAGCTGCTTGCTGATTCCCTGTCCTTGATATGCAGGATTGATACCAATCTGCAAAGCACAGAGTACCGTAGGTTTTTTGCCTGCTTGTTTATCTAGAAAAGCGCGTTCTAAAGCCCAGTCCCAGCCTTCATCAGGAAGATTATTCAGCTCTTCATCAGTCAAACTCAAGGGCACACAATTGCCATTGCCTACCACTTCTTGTCCATCAAGTAAAAAAAATTGATACAAAGGAAAATCAACATAGAGCTCCTCCCAATATTTAATATTCACTTTGTCCTGTACAATAAACTCAGGCCAAACACTATAGGCATAAACTTTTTCTAATAATACATCGTACTGTGGCAAATACGTTTTAGACGTTCTTATGAAAGAAAAACGACTTGAATTCATCTCTAAAAAAAATTTCGTTGTTTCACAACCCTGTTAAACTAATGATCCAAAGATACTCTTTATAAGTCCAACGCTTTATTTTTTGGGCTTTTTTATCCTTTATTTTTTATCTTTTTTCAACTTCCCTTGCAAAATACGCCCTTTTTTATCAGCATTGAACCCCACAGATTTAAAAATAAATCCTTAACTTAGAAGGACTTATGTTCTTTGTTTTAGTCTTTGTTGAGGTAAAATAAAGGGAACGTAAAAAATATTTCCCACAATAGTATGCGTGCATATTATATTTTTACTATATTTGAGTTTAACCAACTTGAAATGAAGGACAAAACAATTGACTATACTTTAAGAGCGACTTGGCAGGCTGTGGCTAGAATGTACAATGAAGAAGCTTCGAAATACGATGCAACCATGTCTTTAGCTTTTGCTCTTTTGAGTATTGATAAGAATGGTACACCTTCTACTCTATTAGGTCCTAATATGGGCATGGAAGCGACGAGTTTAACACGTACGCTGAAGAAAATGGAGGAAAAAGGATTAATTACGAGAGAGAAAAACCCACACGATGGCCGTGGGGTTATTATAAAGCTGACACCGTTAGGACTTGAAAAAAGGGAACTTTCCAAAGAAAAAGTCAAGCGTTTTAACGATACAATTCGCAAACACATAACGGAGGAGGAAATCGACAATTTTATTAAGGTTACTGAAACGATCAATCAACTCATTGCTGACAAAGCAATTTTTGATTCCAAGAAGTAAGTTCAGTAGACCGCAACAACGTAGTATTAACCACAGGAATTATATAAACATATGAAAAGAAGAATTAAAAAAGTGGCTGTGATCGGTTCTGGTGTTATGGGATCGGCTATTGCATGTCATTTTGCCAATATTGGTGTTGAGGTATTGTTAATGGATATTGTTCCCCATGCTTTAACTCCGGAAGAAGAGAAAAAAGGGTTAACCTTAGAAGATCGAGCAATTCGCAATAAAATTGCGCAAACGCACTTGACCAACGCATTAAAATCTAAACCTGCTCCTATCTATACGCCTCGCTTTGCCGACCGTATTACGGTAGGAAACCTTGAAGACGATTTAGCAAATATCAAAGATGTAGATTGGATTATTGAAGTCGTTGTAGAGCGATTAGACATTAAGCAATCAGTCTTTGAGAATATCGAAAAACACAGAAAACCAGGCACTTTAATCACTTCAAATACATCAGGAATTCCGATGAAGTTACTCGTTGAAGGACGTTCAGAGGATTTCCAACAACACTTCTGCGGGACACACTTCTTTAACCCACCTCGTTATTTGCCTTTATTTGAAATTATTCCTGGGCCACATACAACTCCAGCTGTTATTTCTTTTTTCCAAGATTACGCGCGTTTATTCTTAGGTAAGACTCCTGTTTTATGTAAGGATACCCCTGGGTTTATCGGAAATAGAATTGGGGTGTACTCCATGGCTATGGTGATGCAACTCACGCAAGAAATTGGATTAACAATTGAAGAAGCGGATACGTTAACGGGTTCTTTCTTAGGTCGTCCTAAAACTGGAACATTCAAATTGGGTGATTTAGTTGGATTAGACACGGCAATCAACGTAACAATGGGATTGAAACAAAACTGTCCTGCTGATGCGATGATTCAAGAAGTTAAGGACAATAATGCACTGAATTTCTTATTGGAAAATAAGTTCTTAGGGGATAAAACCAAAAAGGGATTCTACTACAAGGAAGTGGATAAAGAAGGGAAAACCAATCGCTTTGCCCTTGACCTAAACACCTTAACCTATAGACCTCTGGAGCGTACTAAAATCGAAGCAATCGAAACGGCGAATCAAGCAGGTGGCACAAAGGCTAAATGGTCAGTGCTCTTAGCAGATACAGGAAAAGCAGGGCAATTAATTCGCAAGCACTTCGCTTCTTTATTTGCTTATGTTTCTCAACGTGTACCTGAAATTACTGATACACTTTTCTCTATTGACGATGCCATGCGTACAGGTTATGCCTGGAAATATGGTCCATTTGAAACATGGGATATATTGGGGTTACAAAAGGGTATTGACTTAGTTGAAAAAGAAGGCTACCACGTTGCACAATGGGTGAAAGACTTAGCCGCAACAGGAGCAACAAGTTTTTACAAGCTTGAAAACGGCAAAAAATTGTTCTATAATCAAGAAAGTAAAACATTCGATGCTATTCCAGGACAAGATGCTTTTATTATACTAAACAACATTCGAAACACCAATAAAGTATGGGGCAATAGTGAAGCTACCCTACTCGACTTAGGCGATGGAATTGTAAACTTAGAGTTTCACTCCAAGATGAATACCATTGGCGGAGGTGTTTTGGCTGGGTTAAACAAAGCAGTCGAAATTGCGGAAAATGATTTCGAAGGATTAGTCGTAGGAAATCAAGGTTCAAACTTCTCTGTTGGAGCGAATTTAATGATGATCTTTATGATGGCAGCGGAACAAGATTGGGATGAACTTAACATCGCAATTAAAATGTTCCAAGATACTATGATGAAGATGCGCTACTCTGCTATTCCAGTTGTAGCTGCTCCGCACGGGATGACTTTTGGTGGTGGATGTGAGTTGAGTTTACACGCCGATAAAGTTGTAGCTGCTGCAGAAACGTATATTGGATTGGTAGAGTTTGGTGTTGGATTAATCCCTGGTGGTGGTGGTTCTAAGGAAATGACTTTAAGAGCATCGGATTTATATCGCAAAAACGATGTAGAGCTCAATACGCTTCAAGAGCATTTCTTGACGATCGGAATGGCCAAAGTTGCTACTTCAGCGGAAGAAGCGTTTGACTACAACATCCTACAAAGAGGAAAAGATAGTGTGGTAGTGAACAAAGACTTGCAATTGGCACAGGCGAAACGCGAAGCTTTAGTTCTAGCACAAGCGGGCTACACACAACCTGTTAAACGCAAAGATATTAAAGTATTAGGCCGTCAAGCTTTGGGTATGTTCTACGTTGGAACAGATAGTATGATGGCTGGTAAGTATATTTCAGAACACGATCACAAAATTGCCAATAAATTGGCTTATGTGATGGCAGGTGGAGATTTGTCTGAAGCTACGTTGGTTTCAGAACAATACTTACTCGACTTAGAACGTGAAGCTTTCTTATCCCTATGTGGAGAACGCAAAACCTTAGAGCGTATTCAACATATGCTGAAAACAGGTAAACCTTTGAGAAACTAATTAACTACTAATTACTGAAACATGAAAACTGCATATATAGTAAAAGGATATCGAACAGCTGTAGGTAAGGCTCCTCGTGGTGTTTTTCGCTTTAAAAGACCCGATGAGCTAGCAGCGGAAACCATAGAATATTTAATGAATGCGCTTCCTGAATTTGACAAATCTCGCATTGATGATGTCATGGTAGGAAATGCAATGCCTGAGGCGGAACAAGGCTTAAATATGGGACGCTTAATCTCTTTGATGGGATTAAAAGTAGATGATGTACCAGGGGTTACCGTAAACCGTTATTGTGCTTCTGGAATCGAAACCATCGGAATGGCGGTTGCCAAAATTCAAGCTGGCATGGCGGATTGTATCATCGCTGGTGGTGCTGAAAGTATGAGCTATATTCCCATGGGAGGATATAAACCAACACCAGATTACGGAGTAGCTAAAGCTGGACATGAAGACTACTATTGGGGAATGGGACTGACAGCGGAGGCTGTTGCGAATGAATTTAAGGTTTCTCGTGCGGATCAAGATGAATTTGCTTTTCAATCGCATATGAAAGCGCTAAAAGCGCAAGCGGAAGGGAAATTTTCAGATCAGATCGTTCCCATCACAGTAGATGAAGTATTTGTCAACGAAAAGGGAAAGAGAGAAAGCAAATCGTATACCGTAACACAAGATGAAGGACCGCGTAAAGGTACTTCTGTTGAGGCTTTATCAAAACTTAGACCTGTATTTGCAGCAGATGGATCTGTAACGGCTGGAAACTCTTCTCAAATGAGTGATGGTGCTGCTTTTGTTATGGTCATGTCTGAAGAAATGGTCAAAGAACTCAATATCGAGCCGATTGCGCGTATGGTGAACTATGCGGCAGCTGGTGTTGAACCAAGAATTATGGGAATTGGACCGATTAAAGCAATTCCCAAAGCATTAAAACAAGCGGGATTACAGCTAAAAGACATCGATTTAATTGAATTAAATGAGGCTTTTGCTTCACAATCTCTAGCGGTTATTAGAGCGTTGGGTATTGATCCAAACATCGTCAATGTTAATGGTGGTGCTATTGCGCTAGGACATCCACTAGGATGTACAGGTGCGAAACTATCTGTTCAGCTATTTGACGAAATGAAACGTCGAGGGGCTAAATATGGAATGGTAACCATGTGCGTGGGAACAGGTCAAGGAGCCGCTGGAATATACGAATTGCTATAATCAACAATTAACCATAAAAAAATAAATCATGAATACAGCTATAACAAGAGGAGGTCAATACTTAATAAAAGAAACACTGAGTGAAAATATCTTTACTCCTGAAGATTTTTCAGAAGAGCAACGCATGATGCGTGATTCGGTAAAAGAATTCATCGATAAGGAAATTTGGCCGAATAAAAATCGCTTTGAAAATAAAGATTATGCGTTCACCAAAGAATGTATGCAAAAAGCAGGTGAGCTAGGTCTTTTAGGTGTAGCGGTTCCTGAGGCTTACGGTGGACTAGAGATGGGATTCGTATCGACGATGTTGGTTTGCGACTATATTTCTGGTGCAACTGGCTCCTTCTCTACTGCGTTCGGAGCGCATACGGGAATCGGAACGATGCCAATCACTTTATACGGAAATGAAGAACAAAAGAAGAAATACGTTCCTAAACTAGCTAGTGGTGAGTGGTTTGGTGCGTATTGTTTAACAGAACCTGATGCGGGATCGGATGCCAATTCAGGAAAAACAAAGGCGGTTCTCTCTGAAGATGGGAAACACTACTCGATCACAGGACAAAAAATGTGGATTTCCAATGCGGGATTCTGCAACGTTTTTATCGTTTTTGCTCGTATTGAAGACGATAAAAACATCACGGGATTTATTGTTGAGAACGATCCTTCGAACGGTATTTCTCTAGGAGAAGAAGAACACAAATTGGGAATTAGAGCTTCTTCTACCCGTCAGGTATTCTTCAACAACACCAAAGTACCGGTTGAGAATATGCTTTCTGAGCGTGGAAATGGCTTTAAAATCGCTATGAACGCGTTAAACGTTGGCCGTATTAAATTAGCTGCTGCTTGTTTAGATTCACAACGTCGATTAATTACAGAAGCAATCAAATATGCCAATGAACGCATTCAATTTAAAGTTCCTATTTCTTCTTTCGGTGCAATACGCACGAAAATTGCTGAAATGGTAACGAATGCTTATGTAGGTGAATCTGCCTCTTACCGTGCTGCGGGTAGCATTGAAAAGCGAATCAACCAACGCATCGCCGAAGGTAATACGCATCAAGAAGCTGAGTTAAAAGGAGTAGAAGAATTTGCTATTGAGTGTTCAATCCTAAAAGTAGCGGTTTCTGAAGATGTACAAGCTTGTACGGACGAGGGAATCCAAATTTTTGGAGGAATGGGATTCTCAGAAGACACACCAATGGAAAGTGCTTGGAGAGATGCTCGTATTTCTCGTATATACGAAGGAACGAACGAAATTAACCGCATGCTTGCTGTTGGAATGCTCATCAAAAAAGCAATGAAAGGACATGTAGACTTGTTAACTCCTGCCATGCAAGTAGCAGATGAATTGATGAGTATCCCAAGCTTTGATACACCAGATTACACTGAACTGTTTACGGAAGAAAAAGAAATGATTGAAAAGCTGAAAAAAGCCTTTTTAATGGTTGCTGGAAGTGCCGTTCAGAAATTTGGTCCCGATTTAGAAAAACACCAAGCACTCATGATGGCTGCTGCGGATATGATGATCGAAATTTATATGGCAGAAAGCGCCATCTTGCGAACTGAAAAATTAGCAAAAAACAAAGGACAACAAAATGTTCAAGAAGAAATAGCTATGGCTCAGCTCTACTTATACCATGCGGTTGACATTGTTGCCCAAAAAGGAAAAGAGGGAATCGCTTCCTTCGCTGAAGGGGATGAACAACGCATCATGCTCATGGGATTAAGAAGATTTACAAAGTATGTGAATCTTCCAAATCTAAATGCACTACGCGAATCTATTGCTAATAAAGCAATAGAAGCTAACGAATATGTTTTCTAAGGAAAACAAACGATTGGTTTAGTTTGTTAAAAAAAAGACCGCTACTTTCAGCTTTTGAAAGAGCGGTCTTTTTGATTTATTGTATCCTACAAATAATTATAATATTTTAATACAAAAATCAAATAATAATTACACCAAAAACAAGCATATTTTGCATGGTTTTTATAAATAAATACTAAAGTCCGCAATAAAATACCCTAATTAAAGTATAAAATATAACTTTAGCCTGCAAAAAATAAAAATCAAATGTATAGTAGGGATTTAAACAAGCAAGGATTATTTACGGCTAAAGGAGAAAAAAAAGAATTCATCATTACCAAATTGCACCACAGTCTAATGCGAACGGGAAATTATACGACTAAAATGCATAAAAACGATTTTTTTCAGGTGATTTATATCACAGGAGGAACGGGAATTCAATACATTGATTTACAAGCGTACGAGGTAAAACAAGGAGATGTTATTTTCTTAAATACGTGGCAACAACACAGCTGGACCTACAACACAACAACACAGGGATACCTCTTGAGTTTTACTCCTAGTTTTATCACGCAATTTGTTTCTGATCATTTATTTGTGCACAACTTACCCTATTATAAGCGATTCACTTCCCATCATTTGCTCGAATTAAAATACGAACTCAGCGAATGGGTACAAGAAACGATGGACCGCATGCACGACGAATACGAAACAGAAAATGGAGAATACCTAAATTTAGTTCGCGCTTATTTGTTGGAAATATTATTGCTATGTCAGAAAGAAATTGACAAGGCAGAATCAAACAACAGCAATAATGTCAAGTCCAATGAACTCGTTAAAGCCTTTGAGTCTCTGATTGACAAACATTTTTATGAATATCGATTCCCCAAAGAATACGCTAAGGTTTTACTGGTAACACCGAACTACCTCAATGCACTATGTCAAAAAATAAAAAATAAATCCGCTGGCGACATGATACGCGATCGAATTCTGATTGAATGCAAGCGCCTACTCATCCATACTAATTTGTCCGCTAGTGAAATTGCCTATCAGCTAAATTTTAAAGACAACTCCTATTTTTCGAGATTCTTTAAAAAACACATCGGCATCGCTCCGGATGAATTTAGAAGAAAATAGTTGGTTGGTTGTGTGGTTTGCTCTTTGTGAGGCTCGCTCTTTGTGAGGTTTGCTCTTTGTGAGGTTTGTGAGGCTCGCTCTTTGTGAGGTTTGTTCGGTTTGCTCGTTGTGAGGTTTGTTCGGTTTGCTCTTTGTGATGTTTGCTCTTTGTGTGGTTTGCTCTTTGTGAGGCTCGCTCTTTGTGAGGTTTGCTCTTTGTGTGGTTTGCTCTTTGTGTGGTTTGCTCTTTGTGAGGCTTGTTCGGTTTGCTTGTTGTGAGGTTTGTTCGGTTTGCTCTTTGTGAGGCTTGCTTTTTGTGAGGCTTGCTCTTTGTGAGGCTTGCTCTTTGTGAGGTTTGTTCGGTTTGCTCGTTGTGAGGTTTGTTCGGTTTGCTCTTTGTGAGGCTTGCTCTTTGTGAGGTTTGTTCGGTTTGCTTGTTGTGAGGTTTGTTCGGTTTGCTCGTTGTGAGGTTGAGCATCTCACCACAACGAACAACCAACAACGAACAACCAACAACGAACAACCAACAACGAACAACCAACAACGAACAAACCTCACAAACCTTACAAACCTCACAAACCTCACAAACCTCACAAACCTCACAAACCTTACAAACCTTACAAACCTTACAAACCTCACAAACCTCACAAACCTCACAAACCTCACAAACCTCACAAACCTCACAAACCTCACAAACCTCACAAA
>NZ_JBMVQP010000060.1:0-8834 GCF_050522425.1 Myroides sp. C6-3
TTGTGAGGTTTGTGAGGTTTGTGAGGTTTGTGAGGTTTGTGAGGTTTGTGAGGTTTGTGAGGTTTGTGAGGTTTGTACGGTTTGTACGGTTTGTGAGGTTTGTACGGTTTGTACGGTTTGTGAGGTTTGTACGGTTTGTACGGTTTGTACGGTTTGTGAGGTTTGTGAGGTTTGTGAGGTTTGTACGGTTTGTGAGGTTTGTACGGTTTGTGAGGTTTGTGAGGTTTGTACGGTTTGTACGGTTTGTACGGTTTGTGCTCTGTGCTCTGTGGTTTGTGGTTTGTGGTTTGTACTTTATTTGGCTTGTATGATTTATGGAATTTTATTTCTTATATAAAAACTCAATAAAAATTGGAATAAATTTTGAATAAACTATAAACTTGTAACCCCTATTTTCTATATTATATGCACCAATATTTTTTTGAAAACCTCACTGTATGGCAGAATGCCAGAAACACAACCAAAGCTATTTATATACTCACTAAGAAATTTCCTATTGAAGAAAAATATGGTTTAGTTTCACAACTTAGACGAGCAATGTTAAGTGTAATGGCAAATATAGCTGAAGGAATGGCAAGAGCAACAAATAAAGACAAAGCACGTATGATAAATATTTCATACTCTTCCGCTATTGAAGTAATTAACTTTCTCATTTTAAGTTTAGATCTGGAATTTATATCTGTTGAAGAATACACTAATCTCCGCAAAAAATTAGAACATATTACGAATCAACTAATCAGTTTACGTCAAAAATTAAAAAACTAATTCATCTATTAGGCTAACTTACAACGAGCAAAGAACAAACCACACAAACCACACAAACCGAGCAAAGAAACAAACCGAGCAAAGAAACAAACCGAGCAAACCAAACAAACCGAGCAAACCAAACAAACCGAGCAAACCAAACAAACCGAGCAAACAGCACAAAAAAAAGACCCTCTTTAAAAAGAAGGTCTCATTTTTATTGTATATATTCTATTAAAAAGAACTCACTACTTAGTCGAAATTGGTTTAAACTTTGTCAAGTTAATTCCTTCTACAGAAGCTTTATATTCTTCCATTGTAGGAACTCTACCTAAGATAGCTGAAAGAACAACTACTGGTGTAGAAGCTAGTAAAGATTCTCCTTTTTTGCGTTCTGAATCTTCTACCACACGTCCTTGAAATAAACGAGTTGATGTAGCCATTACGGTATCACCTTTTGCTGCTTTCTCTTGGTTCCCCATACATAAGTTACAACCAGGACGCTCTAAATACATGATGTTTTCATATTCAGTACGTGCATTATTTTTAGGTAAAAGATCACTGAATTCGAAACCAGAATATTTTTGTAAGTATTCCCAATCTCCCTCTGCTTTTAGCTCATCAATAATGTTATATGTTGGAGCTGCAACAACTAGAGGTGCATTGAATTTCACTGAACCTGTTTGTTTTTCGATGTTTTTCAACATTTGAGAAACGATTTTCAAGTCGTCTTTGTGAACCATACATGAACCTACGAATCCTAAGTCTACTTTTTTATCACCTCCATAGAAAGAAAGCTCTCTAATCGTATCGTGTGTATAGCGTTTAGAAACGTCTTCGTTGTTTACATCTGGATCGGCAATCATTGGTTCTTCGATGATATCAAGATCAACGACAACCTCAGCATAGTATTTAGCATTTGCATCTGGCATTAAAGCAGGTTTGTCGCCTGTTCTAATCTCTTCAATACGCTTATTTGCTTTGTTGATTAAACCTTGTAATACTTGGTTTTTATTGTCCATTCCTTTATCGATCATGATTTGGATACGGCTCTTCGCGATTTCCAATGATTCAATTAAGGTATCATCTTGAGAGATACAGATAGACGCTTTTGCTTTCATTTCGGCTGTCCAGTCTGTGAATGTAAACGCTTGATCCGCTAATAAAGTACCGATATGAACTTCGATAATTCTACCTTGGAAAACGTTTTCACCACCAAACTGTTGTAACATTTGCGCTTGAGTAGCGTGTACAACATCACGGAAGTCCATGTGTTCTTTCATGTTTCCTTTGAACGTCACTTTTACTGACTCTGGAATTGGCATTGAAGCCTCTCCTGTTGCTAAAGCTAAAGCTACAGTTCCTGAATCCGCTCCAAAAGCAACCCCTTTAGACATTCTTGTATGTGAGTCACCTCCGATGATGATTGCCCATTCGTCTACCGTAATATCGTTCAATACTTTGTGGATAACGTCCGTCATTGAATGATACTCCCCTTTCGGGTCACGTGCAGTAATTAAACCGAAATCGTTCAT
The DNA here is from genome assembly GCF_050522425.1 of Myroides sp. C6-3. NCBI lineage: Bacteria > Pseudomonadati > Bacteroidota > Flavobacteriia > Flavobacteriales > Flavobacteriaceae > Myroides > Myroides sp. C6-3. The sequence continues at coordinate 2,280 of NZ_JBMVQP010000060.1, forward strand.
GAATTTCATCAATTTCGGGATGTTAGCTTGCGCTTTTTTATCCCAAACTGATGCTGTGTGACATCCCGATTGGTAAGCACCGTCAACGATAGGAGAAATAACAGTTGCTGCCATTGCCTCTAACTCTTGAGCCGTCATTAAACCCGTTGTATCTTGTGATCCTACAATATTCACTTCTACGCGAACATCAGAACCTGCGTGTAATACTTTTCCTTTCGTTACACCAACTGCATTTCTATTGAAGATTTTCTCTACAGCTGTTAATCCTTGTCCTTCAACCGAAATTTCTTTAGAAGGAGCAAAAACTACAGGAGCCTCTGTTCCCAATAATTTTGCAGCAAATGTTTGGATTTTTTTACCAAATACGATAGCATAAGAACCACCTGCTTTGATAAATTCCATTTTTTGTGGTGTTAGCGCTTTCGAAATATCGATTAGCTCTTGGTCACCATTGTATAATTTTTTTGTTTTTGTATTAATAGTCAATACAGTACCCGTAGCTACTGAGTAAACTTCTTCTAATACTGGTTCTCCTTTGTCATTGCGAACTACTTCCCCATTAGCATCTGTTTTTTTCACCCAGTTTTTAAGGTCAATACCGATACCTCCAGTTACGTCCACTGTTGTTAAGAAAATTGGAGAAATTCCATTTGTACCCGCAACAATTGGAGCAATATTCACGAATGGAACATAAGGGCTCGCTTGTTTACCTGTCCAAAGTGCTACGTTATTCACCCCTGACATTCTTGAAGAACCAACACCCATCGTTCCTTTTTCAGCAATTAACATCACTTTTTTACCTGGATGTAATTCTTGTAAGGCTTTAATTTGTTGTTGTGCTTCAGTACTGATCATACACAATCCGTGTAATTCGCGGTCAGCACGAGAGTGCGCTTGGTTTCCTGGCGATAATAAATCCGTAGAGATGTCTCCTTCACCAGCGATGAATGTTACGACTTCAATTTTTTCATCTACTTCTGGAAGTTTTGTAAAGAACTCCGCTTTCGCATAACTTTCCACGATGTCTTTTGCTACAGCATTTCCGTTTAAGAACGCTTCTTTCAAACGGTCTGTATCTGCTTCGTACAAGTACACTTGTGTTTTCAATACTTTAGCTGCTTCTTGTGCAATAGCAACATCATTACCTAAAGCTAAATCTAATAACACTTCGATAGAAGGTCCACCCTTCATGTGCGATAACAATTCAAAAGCAAAAGTAGGCGTGATTTCGCTCACTACAACTTCACCTAAGATGATTTCTTTTAAAAATTTAGCTTTAACGCCTGCTGCACTAGTCGTACCAGGTAAAACGTTATAAATAAAAAGTTTAAGAGATTCAGCGCGGTGCTCGTTCTCTGCATCCGTTACCTGTGCTATAATTTCACTTAATAGCTCAGCTCCATCAATTGGCTTAGGGTTAAGTCCTTGATTTTTTCTTTCTTCAATCTCGTTGATGTAATCGGTATAAAAGCTCATAATTCAGATCTATTACTTACAGGTTAATGAAAATCGAAGATCTCCTCTCCCCCATAACTGATTATTTTGTATTCGTTAATTTTTCACTTGTACTTCTTCTCTCACAAGGTTGTTGATTTATTTTTACACAAGAGAAGCCGCCTTCTTTTGCCTCTTTTACCAAACGCGTAATCCAAATTCTATGTGATTGTACAAGAACTTTTATCACTTGTTTGTAAGGGTAAAAAGTAAACCTTCAGCCTATTGCTCAAAAAGAGATTTTGACTTGTATTTATTTTTTGTCGTCGCAAATTTAATCAATCTAATTAATTTTCAAAAGTTTTTAATATTTCCCTCAAATCCAAAAATTATTATTTATAAACATTCTACTTTGATGAATAAACAACAATACTTTTAGCGTTTGTGATTAATAAATCTGAAATTAATTATTATTTACCCTATAAAAGTAAGAAATTTCAATTTTTCATTCTCATTTAATAAAAAAACGACATTTTAGTCTATTGCTAAAATGTCGTTTTCAATCGTTTAGATTATTATTTTCTTAGTTTTTAAGCCAATTATTATGGAATTTGCAGTCTCTATATTCCCCTTGAATGTTAATATAGGCGTCATTTATCTTCTTCGCGACCCATTTTTGTAACTCTTCCTCTTGTTTTTTGTTCAATGCCATGTTTTTCACCTTCGTATAATCCTCGACAAAATCAATTTTATGAGAAGGAATTCGCTTGTTAATTGTTACAATACGGTAACTTTTTTGATCTCTATAATCTGTTTTCAAAGACACTGGAGAAACTTCATTTTCCTTCAGCGAGTTCACTAAGAAGTAAAGATCTCTATCTTCCATCTTATTCAGATCAAAACGAGTATCCATTGTCATTGGGTCTCTCAATACCCCACCATTTTGTTTGGTTTCTTTATCATCTGAGGAAGCCGCTGCAGCATCAGAGAATGAAATTTCTTTATTGACAATTTTTTCGCGAATACTCTCTGCTTTTTTTCTCGCCTCTTCTAGCGCTTGTTCTGTTGGCTTGGGAACCAATAGAATATGGCGTACATCAAGATGTTGTCCTCTAATTTTCTCTAGGTAGATGATGTGATATCCAAATTCAGTTTCGAAAGGAGCTGAAATCTCTCCCTCTGCTAAACTAAAGGCCACTTCTTTAAACTCTTTGGCAAAAGGAGCTTTCTTCGTGATGGAATAAAATCCTCCATTTGCTGCAGATCCTTTATCATCGGTAAACAATACGGCTTTACTAAAAAAGCTAGCACCATTATCTAACACATCACTGCGCATTTCGTTTAAGCGATCGATCACCTTTTGCTTTTGTTCTTTTGAAATTTCTGGTTTAACTACAATCTCAGCAATTTCAATTTCGTCTCCTATTGTCGGTCTCTCATCTTCGGGGATTGACCTGAAGAATTGTCTTACCTCTTCAGGCGTAATAGACACCTTCTCGACAATATGTCTTTGCATAGCTTGCGTTAGCTTATTTTGCTTTACGATATCGTAGAAGTAATCTCTAAATTCTTCTTCTGTTTTTTTGTTGTAAAATCCTAAAATACGATCAATCCCACCTACTTCTTCAACCATTCGATTGATTTGTTCATTCATAAAGCTCGTTACTTCAGAATCACTTACTTCAATACTATCCTGAACCGCTTGGTGGGCATATAATTTATCTTCCAATAAACGCTCAAATAAATCACATTTTGACAAGTTATCAATAGGAATGCGTTGTGCCTTCAATTCCAACAGGGTTTTATCAATCTCTGATTCCAAGATTACATAATCACCAACTACACCAACTACACCATCAATCTTTCTTTTTCCCGCTGGGTTTTGTGCTTGCACACCGCCAATCATCACACAGGATAATCCCAGTGCAAACATCACCTTCTTACTGATAAATTTCATAACTTTTATCTTTTTTTGCATCTTTTAAAATATCTTCTTCTATCTGTTTTAACAATTCCATTTTTCGATTATTTAAAACCATCAATCGCAAAGAGGGTTCTAAATAAGAATAAGGGACAACATCTCCTTTTTTCAATACTTGATTGATACGCACAAAGTACGTACTATTTTCATCCTTAACCTCGAAATAGGTGTTATTTTTTAAATATTGCTCTCTATTTTCGGTATTAATAAAAGGTAACTTCTCATAAATCTGAGATACATTAACCCAAAGTGAGTCATTTAATACATACGACTTCATCTGTAGCGACAACTGATCTAACACCTCATATTTGACGTTTTTTCCAGTATTAAAACCACTTTTTATTTTATTGAAATGGGTATTGTTATTGAGGATGTTTACATAGGATAATTTCACTAACATATCATCTACTCTAAACCCTCCTTTTATTTGATCGTAGTACGCCTTCAAATCACTTGCACGAACAACGGTATCAACGGATTGTTGGACCAGTTTTTCAAGATAGCCTTTAATTAATAGTTCTGATTTAAAATTAGCGACTAATTCGTCTATTTCTTTTTTCTTATCGTCAGAGAGATTAAATGCAGCGGCGTCCATCAACAATTGTTTGGTTGCCCATTTGTTGATAAACAGCTCTACCATAGCGGTACTGTCTTTTACTGTACTCTGCGGTGGAACAAGATTCTGGAGAGAGGAACGCTCTAAATACTTGTTATCTACTCGAGCAACATAATTATCTCCATCTAATTTTTTCTGGTTATCACAACTCGTATAGCCCAAAAGCACGGCCAATAAAACAACACTGTATTTGATGTACTTTACTTTGATATCCTTCATTACCATACGTCCATTTGATTTTACTTGCCAACAAAAATAATATTTATAAGCTGCAAACGAGATTATTTTTAAAAAAACAGATAAAATACGCTTAAATAAACAAGTTTAAAAACGTAATTAACAATATTACTAATACCTCATTTATTTACCTTAAGGATTAACATTCTATTTAGTTTTTTCTCCAATCTGATGGGGGATTTTTATGCTCTACTTTCCTTATAACTTTTTACAAAACCCCCTAGCTCCGAGTGAATCTCCTTGCTTAACGAAGGATTGCCATTCATTATTATTATTTTCAGCAAATAATGAGTATTTTTGCAACCTAATTTTTTTAGAGATGAGTTTTTTAACAGAAATAGAACGCAGAAGAACATTTGGTGTAATTGCTCACCCCGATGCCGGTAAGACTACCTTAACCGAGAAATTACTACTTTTTGGAGGAGCAATTCAAGAAGCAGGTGCAGTTAAAAATAATAAGATTAAAAAAGGAGCTACTTCGGATTTTATGGAGATTGAGCGCCAAAGGGGAATCTCAGTTGCTACATCTGTATTGGCTTTCAACTATAAAGACAAGAAAATCAACATCCTGGACACACCTGGTCACAAGGATTTCGCGGAAGATACTTTTCGTACTTTAACAGCAGTAGATAGTGTTATTGTTGTAATTGACGTGGCAAAAGGGGTTGAGGAACAAACGGAAAAATTGGTAGAAGTGTGTCGTATGCGCAACATTCCCATGATCGTATTCATCAACAAATTAGACCGTGAAGGTAGAGATGCTTTTGACTTAATGGATGAAGTCGAACAAAAACTTCAATTGAAAGTAACACCGCTAAGCTACCCTATTGGAATGGGGTATGATTTTAAGGGAATCTACAATATTTGGGAAAATAACATCAACTTATTTACAGATGACAGTAGAAAAAACATCGATGATGTGATTAAGATTTCTGATCTAGCATCAGAAGAGTTAGATCAGTTAATTGGCGCTAACCCTGCTAGTAAATTAAGAGAAGAATTGGAGATCATCCACGAGATCTATCCCGATTTTGATCGTGAGGCATACATCAAAGGGCAATTACAACCTGTATTTTTTGGTTCTGCTTTGAACAATTTTGGTGTAAGAGAGTTATTGGATTGCTTTATTCAAATTGCTCCATCACCAAGAGCGAAAGAATCAGATACAAGAGTGGTTGAACCAACAGAAAAAGGATTTAGTGGGTTTGTATTTAAAATTCACGCCAATATGGATCCGAAACACAGAGACCGTTTGGCCTTTATCAAGATTGTTTCGGGTACGTTTGAACGAAATACACCTTATTTACACGTACGTCAAAATAAAAAATTGAAATTCTCTAGTCCAAATGCCTTCTTTGCAGAGAAAAAAGAGATTGTTGATATTTCTTATGCTGGAGATATTGTCGGCTTACACGATACAGGAAACTTCAAAATTGGAGATACGTTAACCGAAGGAGAAATTATGAGTTTCAAAGGAATTCCTAGTTTCTCACCAGAGCACTTTAGATACATCAACAATGCAGATCCAATGAAATCAAAACAGTTGGAAAAAGGAATTGACCAGTTGATGGATGAAGGTGTTGCACAGCTATTTACCTTAGAGATGAATGGTCGTAAAGTAATTGGAACTGTAGGTGCTTTACAGTACGAAGTAATTCAGTACCGTTTAGAACACGAATATGGTGCTAAATGTACCTATGAAAACTTCCCTGCTTATAAAGCGTGTTGGGTTAGACCAGAAGATCCAAAGAACGAGGAGTTCAAAGAATTCAAACGCATCAAACAAAAATTCTTAGCCTTTGATAAATCAGGTCAATTGGTTTTCTTAGCAGATAGCGAGTTCTCCATCCAAATGACACAGAGTAAATTCCCAACCGTAAAATTAGGTTTCACGTCAGAAGAGATTAATAAATAATTAGGTATATAGATACACAAGTATTGTTCAGATAAGAAGAGGGAGTCCTAAAAAGGTTTCCCTCTTTCTTTTGTCATCTATTTTAGCTTGATTTCTTATCTACAAACCAGCGCTCCTTCTTCGCTATACGACTGAATTGGTCTACCGATATAATCACTGAGGATGCTATAGTGCTTACCATCGACAATTTTGCCACAAGGTACATAGCTATTGGCTTCGTATATCCAGGTCACCAGATGATCTATCGGCTCTGCTTGAGCATACCCTAGCTGACCATCGGCTTTTACCTCTAATGCAGGGCGCTCACGCAGCGGATAATGCCACTCATGCAACAGCACATCCCCATCCCAAATATAGCGATAAATCGTTTGG
>NZ_JBMVQP010000061.1:0-7419 GCF_050522425.1 Myroides sp. C6-3
AAATAAGTTAGTTTTAAGTATTAAGTTTAGTATAGTTCTAAAAAGTCCTCATCCGATCGTCGGGTGGGGGCTTTTTTTATATAAAGCGTTAGAAATGAATAATTAACAACAAATACTCGAAATCATATACATATGTTAAACAAAAAGGTGCTCTAAAACCTATTGTTTTTAGAATTATCTATCTTTTTTGTCTTTTTTATTATTTATATAGCAATAAAATAACCTTATCTTTAATTGTTGTTGTTTGTTAATATTTTGTGTTTGTTAATATTATGATAAAAAAATTATATATTTGAAAATAACTAACTTAAAACGAATACGTATGAAGAAAATTACTATGCTCTTCTTGTTACTATTCGGTGCTTGGCTCTCTTATGGACAAGAAGTCACGATTGGCACCGGTACAGAGACGGAGAGACGCCCTTTGAGTAGTCATTACGGCTACTCGAGATCAGCTGCTTTGTACACAGCTACAGAAATTGGTGAAACAGGATTCATTAATAAGCTAGCTTGGGATATCGGTGCGATTAAGGGACAGAGACCAGTGAAAATTTACTTAAAGGAGGTCCAGTCAACGGCTATTACTATTGACGTATGGGAGACTTTTACTGAGGGAGCTACTTTAGTTTTTGATGGAGCGTTTACGCCTAGTGTTATTGGTTTTAATACAATAAATTTTGATGCGTCGTTCAATTATACTGGAGGAACAAATAATTTATTGGTATTAGTAGAAACCAATTTCGGCGGTGGCGGTAATAGCGATGGTTATGATGGATTAATGATTAAAGCATCCACAGAGACCAATATGCATTTTGGTGTAGAAAGAGATAATAGTCTACCAGAGGCGAATTTAACGGCTATATCAACTAGACCTAATTTAAAAATTACCTTTGGTACAGAAATAACATGTCCTTCTGTTACTCCAACTATTCTTAGAGTTACATCAACGAGTTTAACGTTTAATGTAACAGAACGAGAGACAACGCAATCGATTTACTATGAGGTTCGAACTGCCGGAGCAGCAGGTTCTGGAGCGACAGGCTTAGTAACTTCTGATACTGTGACTGACTTAACTACTTTCCCAGTAGAGGTAACTGATTTAGCTGCCAATACAAATTATACATTATATGTTCGTGCAAGTTGTGGGGTGGACAATGAATCTATATTTTCAGATGCATTTGAATTTACTACAGCTGAAGCGGGTGTTATTGGTGGAGGAAGTAGACAAGATAGCTATTTACCTATTTATTCTACAAACGCATTTAACCTGTCTCAAATGATTTACACAGCAGAAGAGATTGGTGGTGTTTTAGAGGATAAACGCCTTGTTGAACGCATAAAATTTTATTATACAGGTACAGGAACTGTTGCAAATTTCAATACATGGAAGGTATATTTAACGAATACAGCCAAAGAGGCGTTTACAGGGACATCTGCTTCGGATTGGATAGCCCATGATGAATTTACACAAGTTTTTGAAGGTACTGTGACTTTGGCGGCGAATAGCTGGACAGAAATTATTTTTGATAGTGCGTTTGTCTGGGATGGAGAAAGCAATTTGGCAATTGCTGTATATGAAGATGCACCTGGTTGGTCAAGTGGAGCTAGGTTTGCAACCTTTCCAACGGATACATACAGAGGAATATTGCGTTCCTCAGATACATTCTATACCCCGGATGGAGGACACGCATCCGCTTATGGAAGATATCAATATCTTCCCAAATTGTTTATCGATGGAGTTGTTCCCCCTAGCTGTTATATGCCAGTTAATGGACGTGTTGGTACCGTAGCGGCAAACAATGCTCAAATACAATGGAGTATTTTGGAGAATACGGAATCAATAGGGATTGATTACTATCTATCAACAAGCGATACTGCTCCTACTGCTACAACAGGTGCTACAGGAACAATTGAAAGTGAGGATCAAAGATCCTTGACCATAGAGGGCTTAGAAGAAAATACTACCTACTACGTGTGGTTGAGAAATATATGTGAAGACAATACGAAGACGGATTGGATTGCTCGTCCTATTGTTGTAAAAACACCTTTAGTCCCTGCGAGTTTACCTTATTCAGAAGATTTTGAAGATGAGGTAAATATGGTCTTTGTTCAAGATTTAATAAACAAATGGTTTATAGGTGAAGCAGTGAGTAATGGAGGAGATCGATCGCTGTATATCAGTAATGATAACGGTGTTTCTAATGCTTATACCTTTAGTGGAGGACAAGTATCTCATGCCTATAAAGATTTCGAAATACCAGCGAATACCAACGAAATTTCGATCGCTTTTGATTGGCGTTGTGTTGGAGAGCTGTCAAATTATGATAGATTTAGAGTTTGGTTAGTGCCAACTACCTACATTCCAACGGCTAGAACCCAAATTACTTCGGGAACTAACCGCACACAAGTAGGAAGGGAGAACTATAATGGTAATAATGAATTTTTAAGTGAATATATCATTGCAGATGCTTCTGCCTTTGCTGGTCAAACAATGCGTTTGGTATTTGAATGGCGTCAAGATTCAGGTACGGGAAATAATCCACCTGCGGCGATTGACAATTTGAATATCGAGGTGATCACTTGTAGTCAACCTAGAAACCTTGAGACAGAGGATATAACAGAAAATAGTATTGATGTTAGTTGGGGTGAAGTTGGAAATGCATCAAGTTATGAGCTTTATATTAGTACTTCTAATACTGCTCCTACAGATACAGCCACTGTTGTTAATACGCAAGAAACAACACATACTTTTGAAGACTTAGAGGCTAATACATACTACTATATTTGGGTGCGTTCTAAATGTACGGATACTGATTTCAGTTTGTGGACAGGTCCATTGGCTGTATCAACGGCCCTAGTACCAGTTGATTTACCTTATTCAGATACATTCGAAACTGCTCAAGAGTATGCGTTTAGAAACCACGGAGTGAATAAATGGCATATTGGTACAGCTGTAAATAACGGAGGTACTTCTGCGTTGTATATCAGTAATAACGATGGAGTAGCGAATACGTATACGAATTCAGTGACGCAAGTCTCTCATGTATATAAAGATTTTACGATACCTGCAGATGCAGAAGAACTAGAGATACAATTTGATTGGCGTTCTTTAGGAGATAGCTATAGTGGAGATGGATTTACTGTATGGGCAGTCCCTGTTACTTTTGAACCTACGGAGGGTGTAGGAATTACTACCGCTGCAACTCGAGTTCGATTAGGTCGATCACTATATGAGCAGAATCGCAACTTTGTAACAGAACGCCTTGTTATGAATGAGACGGCGTTTGCTGGTCAAACGATGCGTTTAGTGTTCCAATGGAAAAATGATAGTTGGGGTGGAGAGAATCCACCAGCAGCTATTGACAACTTAAAATTGAATTACTCAACGTGTATACAGCCAACCAATTTAGTTTCAGATACCGTTACAGCAACGAGTATTAAAGCAAATTGGACTGGCGTAACAGGGGTAACAAATTACGAAGTGAAAATTACTACTACGCCAGCTGTTCCAGCTGAAACTGTAGCAGGAACCACAGTGAGTACAACTACACATACTTTCTCAGGTTTAACGAGTAATACAACGTATTACATTTGGGTTCGTTCTTTATGTTCAACGACAAATAAGAGTTTATGGACAGGACCGCTTCGAGCTACAACAAATTTAATACCTGTAGATTTACCATTTAGAGATGATTTTGAAACGACGCAACCTTATGCTACAGTTAATGATATTTTGAATAAATGGCATATAGGAAATGCAACTAATTACGGAGGTCAAAGGGCTCTTTACATCAGTGGAGATGAAGGAGTGAGTAATGTGTACTTAAATAATAACAAAAATCAAGTTTCACATGTGTACAAAGACTTTGTTATTCCTGCGGATGCTGCAGAATTAGCGGTTAATTTTGATTGGCGTTGTTTAGGAGATGGATCAGGTAGTTATCCATATGATTATTTTAGAGTGTGGTTAGTACCTCTAACATATGTACCTAGTGAAGGAGTACAAACTACTACTACAAATAGTGGAGGAGTACAAATTGGGCGTCCGTTCTACAACCGAAGTTCTTCTTTCTTAAATGAACGTCTGGTTTTGAACGGTACTACTTATCAAGGGCAAACCATGCGTTTACTTTTTGAATGGAAAAACAATACCTATGGTGAATATCAACCGCCAGCGGCGATTGATAATTTAGAGGTACACGTTATCACATGTCCAGAACCAACGGATGTACAAATTGATGAGCTTAGCGAATCGACTATAACTGTTTCTTGGACTCCTGTAGAGGGACAAGATACCTATGAAGTGTATTATTCAACTGCCAATGGATTGCCAGGGCAAACGGTAACAGGCTCAGTAACAACAACTGAAACTTCGTATACAATCGAGGAACTAACAGATAATACAGAATATTACATTTGGGTTAGAACCATTTGTAGCGCGACGAATAAGAGTTCTTGGGTTCGTGTTGTAGCGATTACCTCACAAATTCCAGCTGAAATGCCATTCGATGAGAATTTTGAAGGAGAGAATAACTGGACAATAGGTTTTAGTCCAATTAACAAATGGTTTATCGGTGCTGCCGCAAATAATGGAGGTAGAAATGGACTATATATAACAAATGACGAGGGATTGACCAATGCTTATGATATTAACGTAGAAACAATAACACACGCTTATCGCGATATCGCGGTACCAGAAGGAACGACGGATTGCTTACTTACTTTTGATTGGCGTTGTTTTGGGGATGGTTTTGTATCTACTAAATATGATTTCTTTAAAGTGTGGTTAGTGCCTGTTACTTATACCCCAACAACAGGTCAGCTTATTACATCAGAAGTTAATCGCACACTCGTAGGTGCATACAACAACGAAGAGGAGTTCGTAACCGATTTAGAAGAGGTGATTAATTTAGCAGCTTATGCTGACGGAACGGTGCGCCTAGTCTTTGAGTGGGTACAAAATGCATACTCTGGTAATCAACCACCGGCGGCGATCGATAATATTAAGATCACACCAATTACATGTCCTGCTGTACTTAACTTAGGGTCAGAAGTAATGGAAGGCGCTCCTTCTAGAGTTTTATTAACTTGGGAAGCACAAGGTGATGAAACACAATGGGAAGTGTATATAGTTCCATTAGATGATGTGACGCCACCTGTAGATAATACAACAGGTATTGTTGTAGATACAAATTCATATGTATATGTTAATCCGAATCCTGCGGCAGAGGATCAATTCTACCGCTTCTATGTGCGTCCGCTTTGTTCAGATACGGATACAGGGCGTTGGTCAGAGGCTGGAATTATTTCATTTATTCCTCCTCCAGGATGTGCTAATGTAGATGCAGATATTGAATTTTCTGAACTGGAAGGCTTAGAGAAAAATGCGAAAGGAGAGTATATTATTTGTGAGAAGGGAACATTTAACTTTGAGTTAGGTGCTTCGTATTACGATATCTTGAAAACGGATTCATATCGCGTAGATCCAATTGACTACAATCCACCATTCCCATTCAAAGGAGGGGGAGCAATTGAACTTACAGCGGATGATATTTGGTCAGATGTGATTGAATTAGGTTTTGATTTCTGTTTCTATGGCAATAAGTACGATAAAATTTTAATCAACACTAATGGAACAATTACATTCGATATTCAAGGAATTACGCCTAATGGACGTTATCGCCCAGGATCTGGCGGAGCTCCTTATAATCCTGTTTCGCAAATTCCAAGTGATCCTGGAGCTAATAACCCAACAACATCATCAGGACCTACAATCAATTCGATTATGGGGGTATTCCAAGATACGCATCCAGGGATAGGGGATAGGTCGCCAGCAGATCGTTCAATCAATTATCAGATTATCGGTAAGGCACCGTGTCGAACGTTGGTATTTAATGTATACCACTTAGGAATGTATGGATCTAGATGTACGTTTGATCCAGATGATGTTGAAAATACAACACAGACTTCTCAAATCGTGATGTACGAAGGGACGAATATTATTGAGGTGTATGTAAGAAATAGACACGCAGATTGTAACGAATGGGGCAGAAATGCTATTATCGGTATTCAAAATGCAGATGGTTCGGATGGAATTGCGCCTCCAGGACGTAATACAGGACCATGGGAAGCACAAAACGAAGCATGGCGTTTTACTCCAGATGGAGATTCTACGGCAGAATTCTTCTGGGAGAAAAACGGAGAGTTCTACTCTACGGATGCGAAAATTGATGTGGAAGTATCTGAAACAGTAACTTATACAGCCAAAGCAAAATATGAGATTTGTGGCGATGAAACAGTGTTATATAAAGAGTTTAAATTTGTAAAAGAAGACTTTACTATTGGAACACCAACTGAATTGTTTGACTGTTCTCGTCCTATTGGAGAGAAGAACTTTGTTGACTTGAGCGAGAATGATAGTTTGGTCCTAAATGGTGTAGATCCTGAAAAATACATTATCGAGTATTTTGAAAGTGAAGAAGATATGAACACAAGTGTTGGAGCGCTTGATTCGATTTATGAGTTTAACAGCAGCAGATTACTTTATGTAAGGTTGACCAATAAGCGCACAGGATGTAGTGAGTTTAAAACCTTCAAAGTGACTATTCAACCACCATTAGAAGTTGCAATTATTGAAAATCAAAGTGTATGTGGGGCTTATACTTTCCCAGAGACTAAAAATGGAGAGTCTTACTATACTCAAGAATTGGGTCAAGGAGACCGATATGAAGGAGGGGATAGTTTTGATACGTTGGGTATTCACACAATTTATGTCTTCCGTTCAGACGAAAGAGGCTGTATGGGTCAATCGAGCTTTACATTGGAAGTTGTAGAACAACCTGTAGCAGATGATATTGCTGATCAAGTGATGTTCTGTGATATTTACTTTTTACCAGAGCCATCGAAGTACAATAAATATTTCACACAACCGGGTGGAAAAGGTGAAGAGTTAACAGCAGGTATTCCAATTATTAAACCGCAAACCATCTATGTTTACGCCTATAATAAAGGATTACGCGGCGCAGAGTGTATGGATGAGAAAAGCTTTACTGTAACCTATGAAGAGTGTCCAATTCCGAGGGGAATTTCACCAAATGGCGATGGAATCAATGAATCCTTTGACTTGAGTAAACATGGAATTTCTAAGATTCAAATCTTCAACCGTAATGGGGTAGAAGTTTACTCACACGGAATGGGGTATAAAAACGAATGGTTTGGACAGAACAATTCTAATAAACTACTTCCAGTAGGTACATACTACTATGTGGTTGTTTCAAACGGAAAAGTTAGAACAGGTTGGGTACAACTTAATTATTAAAACAAGCAATCAACGGTGTGTTGCCACACCGTTGATTCTCTATAAAAAAGTAAAACGTATATGAGAAAAATATATTTAACTTTAGGACTACTGAGCGTGCT
>NZ_JBMVQP010000062.1:0-6792 GCF_050522425.1 Myroides sp. C6-3
TCCTCAAGAATTGTTTGATCTGATCCGTTAAAAATTTCTGCAAGTTGAGCTGCAGTCACAGGAGCAATACAATTCGGACATTTTCCATGCGTAACCGTATCGGGTAATCGATGTGGAGCGCGTTCTACTTTTACGGGGATTTTCTTATCGGTAAACGCTTGACCGAAGGCGATCTCCTTCACCAGCTTTAACTGATGCAAGTATTGGTGTCCAAATTTTCCCTCTGCTCGGTATCGCGCAATGGTTTCTTCGTTCTTTTCGATTCGTTTTTCTCTTTCTTTTTCGCTTATTTCTCCTTCTATTTCCGATTTTAGTGGATTCACCAACAAGTCGTTATTTGCAAGATTTCGGGTATACCCCCTAGGAAAGAGTTCTTCGATGACTTTCTTTTTGATTTGTTTGAGTCCCCAGTAGTTAACTTCTTCTTCGATTTCATAGGATATCCCCATGTAAAATACACGAGGGTTAATCTTGGATTTCCGATCTTTTTCATGGGTAGATTCTTTGTATACCGCATCCTCACACGTATTTAACATAGGAGTATACACTGTGTTTTTACCTGTCTCAATCTTCAAGTCCATCGAAGTAGCTTTGCGGTCTTTAAATTCGAGTTTCCAGAGATTGAGATTCGTATTCTCATAAAGTGTCAAGGTCAATGCATCAGGAGCACTTCTGAACGGAGTGTAACGACCTTCTATACGGCGTACTTGTACCTCTAAAGGCTGCCCATACAATCGTGGCTCTACTAGGCGCTGGTGATTCTCTTTGTTGAAATACGCTTCAAAGCGCAGCGATTTGCTAATCAACGCATACGTATTTGACGTATCTAAGGGAAAAATTAAACCCTCTAAGGCTTCGTGGCTGTTAAATAAGTTTCGCTTGACATTGGATAATCCTATCTCTTCGCTAATGGTGAAAAATACAGCGTATTCGTCTCCTTTGCCTTCTGGGGCTTTCGTGGCAAAATTCTTCCAAAATTCAGAAGATTTCTTCACTGTATGGGTGCCCTTTCCATTACTGTCAAAAGAAATCGTATCTCGATATAGTTCAAGTACTTCTTTGTTGCGATTGCGATAGTCATACCAATATGCGATACTGGCTTGGGTATTTTCAAAACCAACAAGCTCAGTAGCAATCGTAAAATCCTCATTAAAACTCAAATAGTGGATAGGCTGATCGTAATCATCCACAAACTCCCAGCGGTTGACCCTTCCTTCTATACATTCGATTTCACAGCTTAGACTACTGCCATTAACCATTACTTCTAATTGATAGGTCCCCTGCTCTTCCAGTTGCAAATCAAGGGTAGCGATAGTAGATCGCAGTTCTATTTCTTCTTGGTCAGTTGAAATACGAGAAATGAAAATCCCCTCCAACTGTTGAAGCTCTAAATGATCCCCTTGTTGAGTTTCTATGCCCCTTTCCTTTGAGAATTCTCCTTCCTCGAAGGAATGAGGATAGTTGATATAAAAATTCAATCCATTCTTTTTCTTAGGGCCTTTAACGTAACTTAGACGCCACGAAATCTCCGAATCTCGATTGTTAGTTATACGGGGAATTGTTGATGCTGGTTTAGATTGAACAATCTTATGCCATATTTTTTTAAAAAAGCCAGGGCGTTCTATTTCATTTTTTTCGACATAGACTGCTCCATCCGTAGGAGGCTGATACCCCAAAGGCAAGACCAAGTCTACAGTAAACATCTGCTTGCGGTAAACGCCATGAGCTGTGGTTTCTCCTTTTGGCGGAACAACACTAGGGGTTAGATTAATTCGCTCAACGGTGTTATCGACCACTTCAATGGTGTGTTGGTACTTTTTATTAAAAAGAGCAAAACTACCGTAAACACATTCAATCTCATATTTCCCTACTTGAGGAAAGGATAGGTTCACTATTTTATTTTTAACAAAATAATCCCGAAAAAACGAGCTATTGGGTGCCTTAATTCTCCAATTTACGGCACTAGTGTTTATATTTTTTTCCTCGAGAAGTTGGGCTGTAAACACAATCTCACTCCCTAAGCGAATACGTTCTACTTTGGGCGTAAAAGAAAGGACTTTATTGGGAACAACCTCAAACGTTTGCGTTGGAATCAAGCCTAAAGGTTGCTCATTGTAATAGACCTGTACGCGATACACATTGATATTTGAACTGCTAAAGGTAGCTTTGACCTTATTTCCTTCTTGCACCAAAGCAGCACTTCCTTTCGCTCTATAAATCACGGCTATATGATCTGCTTCGTGTGCACTTTGAACCGTAACATGAAGGCTCAATAGATTCAATTGAGCTTCGGGCAATTCAACGTCGCTGTGAATAGTAAAAACTATTTCATCCCCTCGGCGAACCTCTTGAGCCTTGTTACTTAGTTCTAGGGTTTGTATAGTAGCATGCTCCACCACTTCCAAATAGTAGTAGAATGTAGCATAATAGGGTTTATTTTCTTGATCTTTGGGCATTCTCGCTGCAGAAAATAAGTAAGTTCCCACTTGTGTTGGTGTGACAGAAAACGTGCGACTAGTTGTTTCTACTGCCTGGTAGATTGCATTTTCTGAGGTAATGTCCAAGGTGATAGACTGCCCTGTTTTTCCTGCATCGAGCACGTTTGATCCAGGTAGGGCTTCCGTAACACTCCAACTAATATACCTTCCACTTTCGTTAGAAGGAGTTGTCGCTTTAAAGACCAATTGCTCACCTTTGAGCACACGCAAAGCCTGTACACCACCATCGGCAAGTGCACCAATTTTGAGCTGTGCTGTATTGATTAGTTCCAAGTGGTTGACATTGGAAACATAGCTTACCTCATCAGAAGTATCCAACAGCGAATCAAAATCCAACAGACCATTCAAAGTAGGCAAATTGGGGAAAGTCTCCTTGATTTCCTCAACTTCTTCTGCTGTGACACTTACAGTCTGACCATGGGTAAAAATAGATAATTCACCGCCAATCACACAGCGCAATTTTCCAGTTTCAGTCAAGACATCCTTATTTCCAACCAAAGGGAAAGGATCATTTTCTTTTACCTCCCAGAATCCTTCTGCTTGATAGGTGCAAGTTTTATCATTGCCCTTTTTGTGCTTACACAGCTTAAAGGGAGAACCACCTTCCTCAAACTGGTTGTCTTCAATGGTCGCAACTAGTTTATCCGCCGCATTGACATAATACTTTTGGTGCGTCTTTATCGACAAAGTTGAAAAAATACTGGGATTACCTGTACATTGGCATTTTGCTCCTGAACAAACAATATACTCGGATAACGGTGGCGTTTCTTCTGTGGGTTCTGTTTCAGCCCTAGATTCTTCTTTTGGCTTTGCAGCAGCTTTTGAATTCACAGTCTGCTGATTTCCTTTTTCAATCAATTCTTCACTAACAATCAAACTGTTAGAAACAGCTGTCTGCTTTTGAGGTTCTTGAGGTGCTAATTCAGGGGTTTCGTTTTTCATCGTATTTTCTGTTACAGCATGTTAGCATAAGTCTAACTTTATAATGGTAGAACGATAAATCGCGCTTCCATAGGTATAGACTTCTTTACTACTTAGTTTTACAATTTCACTTTGTTCATTTAACTCTCCTTCAATAATTCCCTCATAGGTTAGTTCCTCATCTCCTTCCAATTGCCATAATTCTTTTACTTGCGCTAATCGTTCTTTCGCTTGTTCACCTATTCCCTTTATCCTCGTTCCTTTATTTTCCAATACATCGATCTCATAGCGATACCCAATACCTTGCTGATCTTCCTTTGGTTTGATATAGTTTTGCCCCTGTGCTTGGTACTGATAGGTACCTGGTAGAATCCCCCATAGGTGATTAAAAAAGACGTCTTTTTGCAATTTTCCCACAAAACGAGCTTCCTCCTCTACTACTTCATCTAGTTGATTGATCATCGTATCGATCACTCCTCCTTCATATTGAGATTCGAGTTGAATTTTCAACCTCGTCTGCCAATACGCTTGGATTTCTTTGATATTGATAAGCTGCAGTATTTCTCCTTGTTCGCTAATCTGCAAACGAAGCTGTTGTCCAAGCGTCGAACTCATCGCAATTGCTTCTGCTAAGGGATGATCGACCGAAGGAAAAATTTGCTGTTTACTCCGTTCAACGAGGTAAATGGGAGTGGAATATTTCCATTTTTTATCTCTGCTAATGACTGCGGTATATTGTATGGTTTGGGATTGATTGGCTTTTGTATCTTGACATAAAAATCGATACGTTCTCTTTTCTTTACACGCAAAAACCAACGTAACATCAGACTTCATCATTAGAATATTTTTACTTTTTTACCGCTCAAATTCTCCACTTCTTTAGTAGAAGCTAATTGTAAGCTTTCCTGTGTTGTTTCTATTCGACCAACTTCACTTAGCACGAAATAGGTTTTACATTCTACTTTAGCCGTAGCTACAATTGTTGCGTACTGATTATTTGCTGTCAAATAAGAGTTTTCCCCTGCCATTTGATCGATATTTTCTTCAGCTTGTATGCGAATATTCTCACCCGCGTGCATTGTGATATTCTCACTCGCTTGCAGTTGTATATTTCTCGCTGTAAGCAAGATATTTTCTGGTGCGGAGATGGTGATACTTTTTCCTGTTGTATCGAGTAAAATATAGTTTCCACTGGCATCATAGATTTCAATAGATTCCTCTTCCGTAAATTTAAGGGTGTGACCGCTACGCGTTTGAATGCTTTTGATGTGGTTGTTTACTCCTCCACCGGCTGCATTTCCTCCGTGAAATAGACTTCCCATTACAAAAGGACGATCCGGGTGATTGCCGACAAAACTAACCATCACTTGATCGCCTTTTTCGGGTATAAAAACCATACCTCGATTTGTTTTTACTTGATCACTACTTCCAGCATCTCCACTCATCACTCGGATGAATTCGGTTTGTTGACTCGTGTCTTGCCAGCTAAACTGCACTTGCACACGCCCTTTTCCTGCTGGATCTTCATTGCTAATCACGGTAGCAATTTGAGGTTCTGTAATTGGCGCAGTAAAAACAGGTTGGGGAATATACCCCGTTTGGGCATCTACGGCTTTAAACTTTCCGCTGTACTGACCTAAGGCATCTACAGCATGTTCTATCTCTGTAATAATCAAAGTGGTAAAGTGACTACTTACTTTTTTATTGGGTTGTAACATATTCAATTCAACCACGCAGCCAGGGTATAGAAAGGGAATTGTCGTAACTCCCGTAATCACAAGTACGTTAATCCCTTCACTGCCTATCACATGACGTTGTGCCTGCAAAACATCTTGATCTGTAGATGCTTTCAAAGGGGCTTGCTGTAAAGAAGGTGATTTAAAAATTTCTTTGGATCGCGCATAAGACGACTTAGCCAAAGTACCTTTTACTGCTAAATCAGTCGCAGTTGCAGCCCGTAAGTGTTCATGGTCCAAACTGCTATATCCATAAAAATCGCGATTGACATGACGCGCTTGCATACCAATTTCTACCTGGCTCACATCCCTCCCGTAAACTAAAGCAATCGGTTTTTCTCCATGGGGTAACTCGCCAAAATGAAGAACTTCACCATCGTAAAAAAACTGCTCCCCATACATAGCGGCTAAACGCGCCAAGTAATTATAAGCTGTTTCATTACACTGACAGCTATAAGCGATATTAATTCCCCTAGACAACTTTATCCTAGATTGAAATAGCTGCTTTTGATGATATCCCTGATCGAGTATTTTATTCACAATATAGCTCAACGGGTCTGGTGTTGCTCCACCAAAACTCTGCAAATGAGGTGCTCGATCAAGAAGAATCGTAGGGCTATACCCCTTAAGTACTAAATATCCATCACTGCCATAACCTTGTTCAAAACGAACATCTGTAATAATACCTGAAAAAAAACGCTCCGGTTTTTCTACTAAATTTTTATACCGAATAGAAACCATAAGGCGTTTACCCAATAATTTTTGAGCTTCCTCCATGTGATAGGTCTCTTTTACCCCCAAACAATCGTGACTAAAAGAAACCACAAACGAGTGATGGGTCTGAGTACTCTGCTTGAGCTCAAAACTTTTATAATTGACTAACACTTTTCCTTCTGCTATAAACTTGACATCAACTAACTGATTGACTCCTGGTATATAGTGTTGGGCAATTGCTGCTGCATTACTATCACGGTATAATGACCTAGTAGGAAATAAAGCATGATCTGTTGTTGATCCTCTATAGGCTGAAAACATATCCTTCATCGTGTGTTATGTTTTGAATGATTACTAAAATGATTCAGATTCTTTAAAAGCAAGTGTCTTTTATTCTTTCTTTTTGCATGCTTAATTGGATAAACTTGCCTCTTATCCTTACCCAATAAAATCTAAATTAGTCGAAGCGAAAATCTATAGCTAATTTTTAATAAAAACTCGATTCAAGCCCTCCAAACGTATGAACTATTTATCAAATAAAAAAACAAATTAAAATAATTTATCAGAAATTATGCTTTATTTTTAATAATTCTGTATTAAAAATTGTTATTTATATACATAAATTACAATATGCGTATTTACAAACTTTAACAGTCGCAAAATGCGTGTAAAAACAAAAAATAGCGTTACAGCTTTCTTAATTTAAACGGCAAAAAAAGCAAAAAAAACTACTTCTAAATTGGGTATCTGTATCAGTAACAAGAATCAAACCGAAACGAAGAGGTAAAACATTATATATGTGGTTTGCGCATATAATTACAATCTTTTCTTCGTTTTATGATAGAAATAAAAAAAAAATCTTAAATCCATCTTGTCTCCACAGGCTCGGTATACCTTTAGAGAACATTGAACGCTATAAAAAA
>NZ_JBMVQP010000063.1:0-6492 GCF_050522425.1 Myroides sp. C6-3
CTTTTTTATAGAGAATCAACGGTGTGGCAACACACCGTTGATTGCTTGTTTTAATAATTAAGTTGTACCCAACCTGTAATTGTTGTTTGATCTGTTTCAATCACATAGAAATAAGTTCCTACTGGAAGCGTATTCCCTGATTTATCTTGACCCATCCACTCTACGGTGTAACCTGTTCCATGAGCGTAAACTTCTCCACCGTTACGGTTAAATATTTTCAAACTCTTCACATCGTAATTCGCAAGGTCGAAATAATCATTTAATCCATCGCCATTCGGTGAAATACCTTTAGTGATGAGGCAATTTACTTGTTCTTCCTCTAACTTAATCGTTAGTTCTTCAAAACAGCCGTCTTGTGTTTGGAAAGAAACGGTGTATTCTCCTGCTCCAGGCACAGATACCTCTCTTGTATCTCCGGTAAATCCACCAGGACCGCTCCATGTATAGGTAGCCTTGTCCATATTGATATTACCTAAAACATCACTTACTCTCAAGTAATATTTCCCATCGTAACAATCCCCTTCAAACTCGATCTCAAAACGATCAAAAATTGTAATGGCAACCGTGTGACTCACAGGTTCCCCACACATTCCCATAGGAACATCGTAGTAGTACGTCACTTCGTAAATTCCAGGTTTACTTTTTGCAACATTAATTGTTCCTGTTTCTGCGTTTAACGATAAACCACCATTCATTGGTTTTCCATCAAGATCGCTCGTAGCTTTATAACTAAACGCCCCTCCTAATGTGAATTCTGGCCCTGGTACAATCGGCAATTCATCGATATTGTTAATACAAATTGGAGCTTCGTAATCAAAATCTGCATTGAAATATGCTGTTGGCTTAATGTTCAAACTTATTCCATATATCGTCACACATTTTGGATTTTTAACACGAGAAATAGCAATATAGATTTCCCCATTTCCTGGTGAACGATAAAGCTCATCAATTTCAATAGCATTGGTTCCTGTTTGTGCATCTTCCAATGTTAAATAGTATGCATGAAGCAATGTTTCTGCCTCAGCGTGCGCAGCAATCGCTTGCTCTACCACGGCTTTTACTTCGAAATCAGCATAACCTACATTATCCAGGTCACATAGTTCCATGGTCTTTGGTATACGAACCTCTACATGTTCATAGAACTGAATAAACACCTCGTCCTCCGGATTTTCCTCACAGAAATCTTTTTCTACGCGAACGCGGTAAGTTCCTGTTTCAGTTACTGTTAAACGATTGGTATTAAAGACTGCTGGATCCATCATTTCACCATCTTTAAACCAAGTGTATTCCATATCTTCGGTTGAACCAGCGGTAGAAATATCTGCCTTAATCTCAAACGATCCAGTACCTGGACATAGGTATTGATCCGGACCTAGGTCAACCTCACATAAGAATTTACAATCTGTTGTTCCTGCATCATTCTCTTCAACGTTCTTTTGAACTAATTTAATAAATCCAGGGTTACCATTAAAATTCGTAATCAAAACGGCATAAATCTGACCGCGTACAGCATTGCGAATAGTCAATGTTTCAACTGCATCACTTGAGTAATTACAGTCGACAACGTTTCCGATTGGATAAGGTCCTGTAGCTGGATTTGTATTGCTTGGACATCCTCCGTCTGGGCATGGTCCAAGAACCGATTCCGCACACGCTTGATCTAAGGAATCAAAAGGTCCGAAGGCTACAAAATCCACGTCTAATCTGTCTCCAATAGGATCTCCATTCGCATCAAATTCAGAATTTTGTACGATATCAAATATTAAATCACCATCTCGATCTACCTTTAAGAAATACCATACAGGATAAGGAACTGTCCCTAAACAAGCGATTCGAAGTCCATTGCCTAATGGGAATTTTACCTCTGAGTTTTCTTTATTTGTATTCGGGAAAATAATTCCTTCAGGTCCCGCACAGAACGGTTCCGCATCTAAGATACTGGTGCTACTTGTTTTAGTTGTAAGTTTTTTCCACATACTATATACCCCATTTTCACAACTATTGCGCACAAAGAAGTAGTACGTTGTATCTACGGTTAATCCTGTGGCAGAATAATTAGGTTCATCCACAAGTTGAATATTCGCTGGATCAGGTGCCTCACCATCTGTCGTTTGGAAAGCGATTTCCCAACGGGTCATTCCCTCTTGAGAATCCCATCCGTAGTTGATGCGATCCGCACCCACACAAGCAGATAATCCCGTTACAGAAGGACACGATTCAACATTCAATTTCACATTATCTACAGCACCCGCAGGATCATCTCCACTGCCACCATCATTTCTCCATTCAAAAACTAATCGAGCTGTACTACCAGCAAAAGGTCTCAGATCAACCGATTCTAACTCCGTTGAAAACTCTTCTTGTTGATTGTGTGCTGTTCCAATTTGAATGCGATCAGCTGCTGCCGTAATTAGCGCACCAGGAATTGGTCTAAAGCTATTAGTCACTAACCAAACCTTTATATAATCAAATGGCGTTGATATCCCTTCACCTACTGCTCTCCAATCAAAGCTCAGACTACCTTCAATAGCATCCGCTGGTATGTTGATGTCACGGTATGCATGTGCTACTGTTGCTTTTGTATTGTCATAACTATTAGTAGCGCCTTCGTCTTTTGTTACATATAACGCCTTCGTTCCACCGTTATTCACTGCAGTACCTACAACCCATTTATTGATTGCATTACTACTTAATCCCCAATTGTTTTCTCCTTCAAAATCTTCTTCAAAAGGAAGTTCCGCTGGAATTTGGCCTGTTAAGAAAGAGACTGGAGTCCAAAAACTCTTATCAGTAGGACTACAAACTGTTCGAACCCAAACAAAATATTCTGTTGCAGCTGATAAGCCTTGAATTGTATATGGGTTTTCCGTTGTCGTAACAGAACCTGTTACTGTTTCTCCCGGTGTAGTATTCGTTGTTGAATAGTACACTTCATAGGTATCCTGTCCTACTATGGCTGTCCAAGCAATTGCTGCTGAAGTAGCTGTTACGCCATTTATTTGGATCGCTTCAGGAGCAGAACACGTGATCACCGCTATATTTAAATTGTCAATAGCCGCAGGTGGCTGATCACCCCCACCACCATCTTGGCGCCATTCAAATACTAAACGCATCGTTTGTCCTGCGAATACCGTTACATTTTGTACATAGTTCGCACGAGTAAAAGTCTCTTGCTGATTGTGTTCTTCGCCTAATTGAATTCTATTTGTGGCTGCTGTTATTTGCGTACCACTTGTAGGAACAAAATCAACAGGAACTAGCCAAACGCGAAAGTAATCGTATCTTGTAGAACTACCTTCACCAACACAACGCCAGTCAAAATCAACCGCAATTTCTGTTGTTTCTGTCGGAATCTCAATATCGCGATACGTATGTGCTACTGTTGAAGCCGTAATTTCATAACTATTAGTTACTCCATTGTCTTTAGTGATATACATTGATTTTGTACCACCGTTATGTGCGGCAGTTCCAACAACCCATTTATTAACGGAATTCGTACCCGTATTCCAGTTAAAGTCTCCTTCAAAATCTTCTACATACGGCAAAGTAATAGGTACTTGTTGTGTTTCAAAAGACAGTTGTTTCCAGAAACTTTTATCAGTAGGACTACAAACTGTACGAATCCATACATAATAGGTTGTACTCGGATCTAATCCTGTGATTGTATGAGGATTATCAGTTGTTGTTACAGCTCCTGTTACTGTTTCTCCGGGTGTAGTATTCGTTGTTGAATAATATACTTCATACGTGTCTTGGTCTGTTACAGCAGTCCACTCAATTGTTGCGCTTGAAGATGTTGTTGCGGTCGCTTGCAGGTTCGTTGGTATAGAACAAGTGACTACATCAATCATCACATTATCAATTGCAGCAGGAGGCTGTGCTCCTCCACTTCCATCTTGGCGCCATTCAAATACTAAACGCATCGTTTGTCCAGCAAATGCCGCGACATTCTGTTCGATAAGTTCACGAGTAAACGTTTCATTTGCATTGTAATCTCCTCCCAATTGAATTCGATCTGTAGCCGTGCTAATTTGTGTACCTGGTGTTGGTACAAATGTAGTAGGCACAATCCAGACTCTAAAATAGTCATAAACACTTGTTGCATTTCTTTCTCCCACACAACGCCAATCAAAACCGACTGAAACTTCTTGTGTTCCAGTAGGAATCTCAATATCTCTATAGGCGTGAGCGACAGTTGCTTTAGCAACATCATAGGAGTTAGTCTCCCCTTCATCCGATGTAACATAGAGTGATTTTGTTCCGCCATTTTGTACAGCAGTACCGATAAACCATTTGTTGATGGTATTACTTGCAGCACTCCAATCGGATACATCCTCAAATTTTTCGTCAAAAGGCAATGTTGCAGGAATCTGTTTTGTTCTAACCGTTCCAGAGTTCCAAGCACTTTTATCTGTCTCGTTACAGCTTGTTCGGATCCAGATTGTATAAAGCGTACTAGGAGTTAACCCTTCAATAGTATACGGATTTTGTGTAGTTACAACTGATCCTGTTATCGTATCTCCTGGCATTTCTCCAGATGTACTATAGTATATTTCATACGTCTCTTGATCAGCTGCTGCAGTCCAAGCCACCGTAGCAGTTGTAGCAGTTGTAGCTTCTTCTATGATAGCAGTTGGTGCTGAACACGTAACAAGAGAAACAGCAATATTGTCAATTGCTGCTGGTGGTTGTGCACCACCACTTCCATCTTGACGCCATTCGAAAACCAGACGTATTTCTTGTCCAGCCAGAGCTGTCACATCAACTTCAAAATTTTCTCTCTTAAAGTCGGGATTCAAATTAAATTCTCCCCCCAATTTAATACGGTCATCTGCAGCCGTAATTTGAGTATCCATCGTTGGAGTAAAAGAAACTGGCACGAGCCAAACTCTAAAATAATCGTATTTCATCGTACTTCCCTCTCCTACACAACGCCAGTCAAAACCAACAGATAGATGCTCTATTTCTTCTGGCAGTACAATGTTGCGATAAGCATGAGCAACTGTCTCGCCACCGCTTACGTTATACGTATTAGTAGTTCCATTATTCTCACTGATATACAGTGATTTTGTACCCCCATTATTCGCATCCGTTCCGACAAACCAATTATTCGCTACCCCCGTACTCAAGGTCCAATTTATTGTTCCTTCAAAGTTTTCAGTAAAAGGCAAAGAGGCTCCTATCTGCTGTGTTCTAAACGTCCCTACTAAAGAGAAATAAGATACACTCTCTCCTCCACAATTAGCGCGAACGTATAAGCTATAAGTCGTAGTTTGCGTTAGTCCATCAATTACAATTGGGGAAGTTGTTATGTCTGTAACTGTACCCGAAGCAACTAGTCCTGTTTCTCCTGATCCTCCTTCACCCGAAGTTCTCACTTCATAGAAAATTGATTCAGTTGTCTCTCTTTCTGTTATCGTAAAACCAACACTTGTAGCGGTAGTATTTGCAATTGTACCACCAATCGAAAAACAAGTAATTTGACTACCAAAAGTCACTTTAATATTTGGTCTTTTCGGTTCAGCACTTAAATTATCCGTAGGCACATCTGTGTCCTTGTGGATAGCATAATGCATATTCGTTTTTTCTGTAGCCTTAATTTTCAAGCCATTACTACCATCCACTGTAGTTCCACCACCACCAAAATTAGCTTCAACTAATACTAATAAATTTTTTGTTCCGCCTGTATAGTTAAAGGAAGAGTCAAAATTAATCGTATTAAATCCAACACTACTTGGTGTGAACATTCCATCGTAAACAACGACGGCACCATCGATAAAAGTAGACCAAGAAGCAGCAGAAAGTGCAGCTGATTCCACCTCTTTTAAATAGATCTTAATGGGTCTAGCCATATTCGTTACACCAACATCCCATGCAAGTTTATTGATGAAACCCTGCTGCCCAATTTCTTCCGCGGTATACAAAGCAGCAGAGCGCTCAAAGCCAAAATAATTGCTTAGAGGACGCCTGTCTGTCTCTGTCCCGGTGCCAATCGTAACCTCCTGTCCATAAGTAAAAAAGATACTTAGTAAGAAGAAGAATAGCACTGTGATTCTTTTCATACGTATTAAGTTTTTAAGTTAGTTCAGTCCAAATATAAAATTTTTTTATACAAAGATTAACAAAACGACGGACTGCACTATTGCTAAACCCTTACAGACAAAGGGTTTTTGTTATCATTCAACCAAGACATAAAAAAAAATTTAAAACTATTCTTTATTTATTAAGTTAAAAAAAACTCTTTACTAAAAAGAAAACCTAAATAACTTACAATCTGTTTTTTTTCACAAATTCGCATGATTCTGGAATTTCCTTGTTAATTCTTCATTTTCAGCACCTAAAATAAAAAAGCCCCCACCCGACGATCGGATGAGGACTTTTTAGAACTATACTAAACTTAATACTTAAAACTAACTTATTTGATTATTACGAATTCACTTCGTCTGTTGATTGCGTGCTCTTCTTCTGAACAATTCGACTGACAATCAATTT
>NZ_JBMVQP010000064.1:0-6420 GCF_050522425.1 Myroides sp. C6-3
CCAGCAGGTATTTATGCGATTGACGTAGTAGGTGGAGTAGTGAACAACTTTGAGGAAATCGTGAACAACGGTCCAATCGAAGTAGATGGTCGCACCTACCCAACAATCAACGATTACATCACGTACTTGACAGAGAGTACAGGTGGATTTACTAAAATCGTTTACGATACAACAACAGGTGATGCAATCTTCCAAGAGTGGGATGAAAACACAAGCACTTGGGTAAATATAGAGAATAGTAAGTTCGAAACGATTGTGAAAGAAAACGAAACGGTAACGGTATTGGTTAAAAATGATGATGGAACGTTTACGTACTATAATGAAGAGGAGATTGGTGCAGACGGGAAGCCAATCGACGGTAAAGGAGTAACCCTAGATCCAGTATTGGTAAATGTAGAAGACTTATCTAAGACAGAAGGAAAGTACATTTTCAAGAATTCTAAGGGAGGTGAAATTATTACAATTGACATCAATTCAAATAACATTCTTTACAATAATGGGGATTCAGGTTTAACCTCTACGAATGTAAAAGACGCTTTAGATGAGTTAGCGAATACGATTGCAACAACAAAAGGTTCATTAACGTCAGCTTCTATTTATGTTGATGGTGGAGCAGATGCTTTATTGAAAGATGCAAAACTAGATCTTAAAGGAGGTTCTCAAGATGGACAAGTATTAGTTACTGTAACGAAAGATGTTGTTACAGGACAAAACCCAGACGGTTCAGATATCATTGAAAATCGCAAAGTAACCGAGTGGCAAGATCCAAAAGAAGTGGTTGCTGCTACGGTAACAGCGAAAAATGGTGTTAATGTAGTGAATGACACGCTTGGAAATAGCGAGTTTAGATTAGGTGGACCTTTAGATGAGGCAACTGTAATTACAACAACTGACAAGAATACCTTAGCACTTGCAGGATTAGCTAATGTAACAACAAGTCCAACAGCAAATAACTTAGTGATTGCTGATTCGACAGGTGTGTTAAAGCAAACTTCGGCTAAAAACATGATCGAAGATGTGATTACAAAAGGTGATCTAGCAGCTAAAAAGTTAAAAGGAGTAGGAATTACCGTAACTGCTGGAGAGAATGTTGGAACAACAGAAGAAGTTGCGAGCTCTTTATTAAAAGACGTGACGTTAGGTATTGCAGACAAAGCAATCACAGCAGGTAAATTAGATGCAGGAACGAGTGCTTCAGATGCACCAAGAGTGGGAATCGCAGATGAAGAAGGAAACGTAACCTACCAAGATTTACAAACAGTAGTACAAGCAGAGCAAAAAACAGTAAGCTTAGAAGATGGAATCAATACGAAAGTATCAAGTCGTGTAGATGGAACAAATCCAAATGAGACCATTTGGAAAGTAGACGTAGCAACAGCTGTTAAAACAGTTTCTGCAACGACAACTTTAGGAGCAGAGGATGCGATTCTCTTAGTAGATGCAAATGCTGCAACAGCAGATATCGTTGTTACCTTACCTGAAGCTAATGCAGAAAATAAAGGAAAAAAATACACCATTAAAAAACTAGACAACAATGAAGACGGTTATGTAGTTGTAGCAGGAAACATTGCAGGAGTAGAAACAGGTAAACAAGTGGAAACAGGCTTACCATACTCTGGATGGGACTTCGTATCAGATGGTACACAATGGCAAATCGTTAACAAATTCTAATCACCTTACTTAAACAGAAATTTATCATGAAAAAAATTATATTATCAGCAGCAGTAGCTTTTACAGTATTAACAACAACAACAAACGTTGTAGCTCAACAAGGATTCGGAACCAACACACCAGACCGTTCCGCTGCTGTAGATATCGTGTCTAGCAAAAGAGGTTTATTAATTCCTAGAATTGAATTGACAAAAACCACGGAGGCAGGACCTGTGGCTAAACCTGAAAACTCATTATTCGTATACAATAAAGCAACAGCGAATGACGTAACGCCAGGTTTCTATTACTGGGAAGCATCGACTGCAGCAAACGCTAAAGAACAAGGATTAGGTAGATGGGTGCGTTTCGTATCGTCTAACTCAGGAAGTGCAGTAACGGTTTCAGCAGGAACAAATGTTGCAGTAAAATCAACAACAGACGGACGTGATACAGATTATAACGTAAGTGTAAAAGGTGGTACTACTGCAGGACAAGTATTAGTTACTGAAATAGTAGAAGTGAATGGAGAGAATGTTCATTCAACAAAATGGGTAAACCCACAAGACTTTATCAACGGATCAGTTGTAGGTGAAAATGGTATCTCAGCTAGCATTGGTACTGATAATAAAGTACATGTTGGATTAGGTGGAACTTTAAATACAGCTACAACAATTGAGACAACAGTAGGTGTAGATGGAAAACCAGGAAATACTTTAGCAATTACAGGTTTAGAAAAATTAGATGGTTCTACTGGAAAAGAATTTAATGCAACTACACAAAACATTGTGATTATGGGAGCAGATGGAATCTTAAAAGTAGTTACACCAGAAGAACTATTAGACAAAGCAATTGGAGGTGGTGAAATTGATGGAAAAGCATTGACTTCGTCTTCCATTAAAGTAGATGCAAATGGAGCTACAGCCCTTTTAAAAGATGTAAATATTGAAATTGCTGGAGGTACAGAAATAGGACAAGTATTAGTTACAAAAGAAGGTCCAATTGTAAATAATGTACAAACGTATATTACAGAATGGAAATCACCGGCTGACTTATCTAATACATTAGGTGCTGGACAGGGAATTTCTATTGAAGGTAATAAGATTAACTTAGGAGGTAATCCAATTACTTCTGCTACTGTTTTAAATGTTGAAGATGCAGATGCTTCTTTAGCAATTAAAGGTTTAACAGATGTAACTGAAACGAATCCAGCTTCAAACAATGTGGTAGTAGCAGATCCTACAACGGGTGTTTTAAAACAAACCTCAGCAAAAGAATTAGTTGAGGATGTAATTGGAGGTACAGGTACAAACGAGTTAAAAGCAAAAACCTTAAAAGGAGATGGAATTACCGTTACAGCTGGTGGAGATGTTGGAACAGATTTGTCCGTAGCCAACGCTTTATTAAAAGATGTGACTTTAGGTATTGCAGATAACGCAATTACAACAGCGAAGATTGCTGATGGAGCAGTTGAAACAGCAAAAATTGCGGATGCTGCAGTAACAAATGATAAAATCGATGCAGGTGCAGTGACAGCGGATAAAATGCTAGCGAAAAATAGTGCTACTGGAGATCCAGTAACAGCAGGTTACGTTCCTGTCGCTAAAGCTGATGGAACAGTGACGTACCAAAGCGTTTCTTCTGCTTTAGGACAACCTTTAACAACAGATAGTAAAATTGTAATTGGTACTACAAATAAAGTGTCTCGATTAGATGCTGCTGTATTGGTTCCAACACATTTAAGCATTAAAGAGGGAAGCATCGGAACAACGGAGCTTACGGATGGTGCAGTAACAGCAGAAAAAATGACTGCCAATGTAGGGGATGATAACGCTCCTAAAGGATCTATTCCAGTGGCTAATGCTGATGGTACAGTAACATACCAACAAGTAACAGGAAAGTTATTGAACGGAAAAGCATTAACCTCAGGTTCTATTTCTGTATTTGGAGGTGAAAAAGCATTATTAGATGCTACGCGTATCGATATCACAGGAGGTTCAACAACTGGAGATGTATTGGTTACTTCAGATGTGCCAATGAAAGATGCAGATGGAAACGATCTAGTAGTGAATGGAGAAACGGTATATGAAACAAAATGGGTTGCTGCTAGTAACTTAGGTAATACCGTAACAGCGTCTAACGGTTTAACAAAAACGGATAATGATATTGTTTTAGGTGGTACAATTGATACACCAACAACATTGGCGATTAACAACACAAAAGGTTCTTTAGCTATCACTGGATTAGGTACTGCAGATCCTGAAAAGGGAAATAAAACAGTTGTAGTTCAAGAAGATGGTACTTTGGCTACTGTTGAAGTAGCTGCTGGCGAAGTAAATATTACAGAAGGAAATATTACAGAAGGAAATGCTGTATACATTGGAGGAACTAATTCAGTAGTAAACAACTACCACCCTTCAATGAGAGAAATCGTAATTGAAGTTACTTTAGTGGATACAGATATAAACTTAAACTTACCTGCTGTAGCTGGAACAGAAGGACAAACTATCAGTATAAAAATTGTTAATACAGACGAAGACCACGCGGGTTATTTGAACATTATTTCGCCTGAAGGGACTATCGCTTATGGAGCGATGCCTTACCAAGGATGGATTATCAAATCGAACGGAGTGAAATGGATCGTCGTAGGTCGTAACTAATAAAAAAGAAAAACAAAGATGAAAAAAACATATATTGGATTTGCAGGACTTGGTTTACTATTGCTATTAGGTACGCAACAAGTTCATGCACAACAAGGTTTCGGTACAGATAAACCCCATAAATCAGCAGCAGTAGACATACAATCCTCCAAAAGAGGATTGTTGATCCCGCGTGTGGATTTAGTGGAAACTACAAATGGGACAACTCCTATTAATAAACCTGAAAAATCGTTAATGGTATATAACCAAGTAACGAATGCTAAAGGGACTGCTACAGAGGTAACGCCAGGCTACTACTATTGGGATGGAGCAAAATGGGTTCGTTTTGCACAACAAGGAGATATTTCTGCTATTGAGTTAGACGGTGATGTTACAGGACCAACGAATGCTACGATAGTAGGTGCAATTCAAGGGGTTGCGGTATCTTCAACTACCCCAGTGGCTAATCAAGTATTGACTTTCATACCAGGTACAGAAGGAAAACCAGGACAATGGGTTCCTACAAGTATTACGCCTGATGTAATTACAGATGCAAAAGGAATAACCGGAACTGGAATTACTGTTGGTGGTGGGACAGGTGCTACATTGAAAGACGTAACATTGGCTATCGCTCACGGGGGGAAAAATCAAGTTATGGTAACCAATAGTGAAGGTACGGGAACAACTTGGGTAGATCAATCAACGATTGCGCCTGCAACTACACATACGATAGTAAAAGATGCAACAACAGGAAATACACTTACTTCTACGGTAAATGAAGTAGAGGCTACTGTAAATCTTGTCGATAAAGTAACAAACACGGTTACAGGTACGAAGATTCAAACTACCGTAAACGGTGTTGTTTCTGAATCTGTGGATCTAAAAGATGCTATTCACGCAGGACAAAAAACAACATCTGTAGTTGCAAAAGATAATAAAGTAACGGTAACAGCTGCTGCTGGAGAAGAAAACGATACCGTATATACGGTAGGAGTGGATCAAGCGAATTTTGATTTAGCTAAAATAGGAGGATCATTAAATCCAGGGCAAATTGCTCCAGGTACGGAAGGTCAAGTATTGACAACCGTAAAAAAAGGAGATGACCTTTCTACTTCTTGGGAAGCTCCTAAACCTCATGAAAATATCTATACACATGATGGTACATTAGTGCACGCTACAGGAACGACCAGAACAGTTGATTTCGGGTCATTGATTAATATGACCTTTAAAAAAGGTACACAACGTCATGTTTTTACGTATGATAGCGATCATACGGGAATCAATATGTTTGGTGACAAAACATCTTCCATAGGTTTGATTTCAAAGAACAAATCGAATAATATTCAGTCGAAATTGAAGCTAAAACATGATAATGAATTATCTGAAATTATCGCTAATTCTGATAAAGGATTAAGGATTGGTACTGAACATTTAAAAAACATTGATTTTACTACATACGATTGGGCAACAGGATCAGCAGTTGAAAAAAAGATTATGACCCTAAAAGGTGATGGAGGTGTTCAAGTGGTAAACATCAATGAACCTGAATTCAAAGGAGCTGCAACAGATAAGGTAGTAGTAGCTGACGCAACGGGAGTATTAAAAACTGTAACGGCTACCATGCCTAAAGTGTTTTATATGCCACCGGTAATGTTCAATACAAGTGCAGTAGGTACAGGAAAAACCAGAAATATTTACAACGAATATGTAGCCATGTATGGTGGAACAGGAACGGTTGTAGATACACCAATAACAGGTACAAGACCAGGTTTGGTAAAAAATGCGGATGCTGAAAATCCTACAATCCCAACATTTGGCGTTAAAGAATTAGACTTTTATGTGTCTTACTATGATCCAGAAGTATTTGCCAACGTTAGTGTAACTAATGAAGGAGTATTGAAATACGACATCAAGAAAAAAGCAAAATACGGATCATTTATGACGATTGTATTTGTGGTAAGAGATACTCCACGTCCATAATAGCAGTTTACAAAGTATAATCCGTGTTAATCTAGAAATAGGATTAGCATAGTTTATTTAAACGAATGAGTAAGTACTATGAAAAAAATATATAGCAACCGCTTACTCTTCCTAGGTTTACTAGGAGCTAGTAGCGCAGTTTATGCTCAATCCT
>NZ_JBMVQP010000065.1:0-6128 GCF_050522425.1 Myroides sp. C6-3
GGCTTCCTTTTGGTTGCTCATCGGAACGACGATTGGGGAGTATTTGGGGATAAAATTTGTTGCTCCGGATATCGATCCACAATTGGCGCGTATTGTACTCTGGTTTTTGGGTACGGCTTCCTTTTGGTTGCTCATCGGAACGACGATTGGGGAGTATTTGGGGATAAAATTTGTTGCTCCGGATATCGATCACAGCAGTTGGTTGAGTTTTGGGAGATTGCGTCCTGTACATACCAATGCGGTATTTTGGGGATGGTCTTCCTTAGGGATGATTGGTTTAGGATACTATATCGTACCCCGGGTGAGTAATACATCCTTGGCGAATTACGCATGGGCGTGGTATTCTTTACTTTTGATTAATGCTTCTGTTTTGATTGGATCTCTTAGTTTGATGGCAGGTATTAACAATGGAGGTGGGGAATATAGAGAGTATATTTGGCCTATCATGTTGCTTTTTGCTTTGGGGTTGGGTTTTACGTTACTCAATTACCTGCAAACGATAGCAAGGCGCAAAACAGAAGAGATTTATATTTCCAACTGGTATATTGTGGCAGCAGTGATTTTTATTAGTGTTGTTGCCGTGGTGGGGTATTTGCCTTTTTGGCAAGACGGTTTAGGGGAAACCATCGTCCAAGGGTACTATATGCACCAGGCAGTGGGTATGTGGTTTATGTTGTTTACGCTAGGGATTGTCTATTACTTTGTTCCGCAACAGCTCAATAAACCGATTTACTCCTATAGCTTGGGAATTCTTGCCTTTTGGACACAGATCTTATTTTATACCCTCATTGGAACCCATCACTTTGTGTTTAGTGCAATTCCGTGGTGGTTGCAAACGGTGGCGATTGTTGCTAGTGTGGGAATGGTGATTCCCGTAGTAGCGGGAACGACTAATTTTCTAATGACGTTTAAAGGGGCGTGGCACAAAGTGAAGGACAGTTATACCGTGCCCTTTTTTGTGGTTGGTATTATTTTTTACTTTACGGGTTCGCTCCAAGGTACTGCGGAGTCTTTTCGCTTTACCAATCTCCTTTGGCATTTTACCGATTTTACTGTAGCGCACTCGCATTTGACGATGTACGGTATTATTGCCTTTTTACTCTGGGGTGGAATCTATGCGCTCGTACCTCAATTAACGGGAAAAGAAGCCCCTCAAATTACCGTAGGAGCACATTTTTGGCTAGCTCTTATTGGCTTGTTATTTTACTCTATTCCTTTAATGTACGGTGGAACCTTGCGCGGTATACTTTGGATGGGTGAGGCTCCTTTTATTGAGAGCGTGAAACTCATGATGCCGTATTGGCTATGGCGTGCCATTGGCGGAAGTTTGATGTGGGTGTCTCATTTGTTTTTCGCCTTTAACTTCTACCGCATGATCAAAGTAGAACAGCCCAAAGAAGTTGCGCTTGTAGACGCAGCACTCGAAAAACTACAACAACCTATCAAGTCGAATACAAACTCTTAATTCTGAATCATGGAGATCTTCAATAATCACAAAAAGCTATACCTAGTTGCCAGTGCGTTATTTATCGTTTTGACGTTATTTGTTGCTATACTACCAGCCTTGGATAACCAAGCTAAAATACAACCACTACCAGATGCAATCCCTTTAAGTGAAGCAGCAGTGCGAGGTAAACAAGTTTTTATTGCCAATGGATGTGTTGCTTGTCACAGTCAACAGGTACGCAATGTTGAGATGGATCGCAAATGGGGAGAACGTCCATCCATGTCGGCGGACTATGCAACAAATAAGCGAATAGACGTATGGACCAATACGGCTACGTTAATGGGAACAGAGCGTACAGGACCTGATTTAACCGCAATAGGAACGCGTCAGCCTAGTTTGGACTGGCATTTGGTCCACTTGTTTAATCCGCGTATTGTAGTGAAAGAATCGATTATGCCCGCGTATCCGTTTTTGTTTACTTTCAAGCAAAATCCCACAGATGCAGATGTAGTGGTGGCGGTTCCAGCGGCTTTCTCTGATCCAGCTAAAGGACAGGTAGTTGCAACGCAAGAAGCACTTGATTTGGTGGCTTATTTGCAAGAATTAAAACAAGCCAAATTACCTGAAGCTGCGGTAGTCCCTGAGTTCTTATATCCCCTCAAACAAGAGCAAACAACAGGCAGTAGTATTGCGCAAGAAGCAGCAACAGAAGCGGAGGGTAAAAATCTATACATGAACAATTGTGCGGCTTGCCATCAAGCTAATGGAGAAGGTTTGGCAGGTGCTTTCCCACCACTAAAAAACAGTCCAATTGTGATGGGAGAAAATTTACAACTCTTTGTCGATATCATCATGAATGGTTATGATGCGCGAGGGGAGTATGGTGTAATGCCTGCCGTGGGTACAAATTTGAATTGGACAGCCAAAGAGGTAACGGCAATTGTCAACTATGAACGAAATAATTGGGGGAATCAAGCGCCTATAGTAAGCGTAGAAGAAGTGCAACAAATCATGGAGTATATTAATCAATTAAAAGAGAAATGATGAAAGTAAATCAACGAATTATAGCCTTGCTGGTCGTGGGAATTGGCACGACAACAGCCTACGCCTGTCCTGTATGTGAACGCAATCAACCCAAGCTCTTAAAAGGTGTGGTGCATGGAGCGGGACCTGATAGTCAATGGGATTATCTCATCATCGGTGTTATTTCACTTATCGTCTTGTTAACGCTGTATTTTTCTGTCAAATGGTTGATAAAACCCAACGAAAATCAAGTCAATCACATCAAAAGAATGGTGGTAAATGAAACGCAATATGGAACAAAAGAATAAAGTTTTCCTTTTTATGGATGAGGAGGAGAAACCCTTAGCTGTATTGGAAACCCCAGTGAGGTTTGAACTTGATACAGA
Organism: Myroides sp. C6-3; assembly: GCF_050522425.1. Taxonomy (NCBI): domain Bacteria; kingdom Pseudomonadati; phylum Bacteroidota; class Flavobacteriia; order Flavobacteriales; family Flavobacteriaceae; genus Myroides; species Myroides sp. C6-3. Next base: position 2,857 of record NZ_JBMVQP010000065.1, read on the forward strand.
ACGACTAAGCGATGGAGTACATGTGTTAAAAATTGTCAGTCAAGGTGGAGAAGGAAAGGAGGGAATACGCTTGATTCCTTTTACTGTTAAAAATGGACCATCGATTGAGGTGGAGGGAATCAAAGAACACGCGATTGTCGATGGTACGGTCAATATAATGATTAATGCATACGGGAAAGCGAATCCTAAGACCTTTTTGATCACGGGAAGTGAAACACCGCAGAGTATTCCCTACTGGGTATGGATTACTATTATTGTCGTTGTGGCCTGGGGAATGTACTATATGGCGCGGTGGATCTAGTGGAGGAGGTGTTTGTTGCTTACAACGTACTTTCAATGAGCGCCTACAGCACTTGCCAACTGGACCATCCGCATATTATTATCCTGTACCATACAAAACCGCTAGAGTCAGACTACTTTTACTCTACAATAGTTACTTATAAAAATACACATTATGAAACAACTCACTTTTTACCACGCTGGTTGTCCTGTTTGCGTAAGTGCAGAACAAGACCTGCTCAACTTAATTGCTGATCATCCAATAGAAATCGTTCACTTGGGTGAAGAAAAAGCAAAAGTACAAGAAGCAGAACGTGCGGGGGTACAATCTGTTCCTGCTTTAGTTTTAGCCAATGGAAATGTACTACACATTAACTTTGGGGCTTCAATTGCGGATCTAAAATAAAGCAGTACAAAAAGCCGCTAGGTATCTTCCTAGCGGTTTTTTTGTTGCTGAAGGTGGTATTCACCTAGAAACCTATATCGTTACAATAGAAAAGAGAATGCCTTGGGAAGGTGTTTTTTATTGCAGAAATACGAATGGTATTAAAACAGACAAAAAGTAGCGGATAAACAACTGTTTTCCGAAGGAGGAATCAACCTCCCGACTATTCGATTTGTCGTTAAGTACTACAAAAGCGCTTGCTGTTTTATACCGCAAGCGCTTTTTTGTAAGGTGATAAAAGAGGTGTTGTTAATCATTCGTTTATGGATTGATAATACTGTGGTAATCGTAGGAGACAATTTACTTGTTTTATTTGTGATGTACCTTATTACAGCGGTGGAGAAGGTCCGTTTTAGCGGAGCAATAAACCCTCTAACAAAGAAATAGAACGAGCCGTTGTCAAGGGAAGAGTAGGATAAAATAACAACAAATAGAAATGATAAAGATCAAAACCAGTAGTATTCTAGTACTATTCTGCTTACTTAGTAGCGTGCTCTATAGTCAAAAGCAGAATCCTTCACTTGTTTACCAATCAGCTACAGACTTTACCGTTGTGGGGAAGATAATGGCCACGGATGAACCTTTCCACCGCGTGGATACAACCCAGTATAAGCACCTGCCTAAAGCGGTTAAATTTCACTTGACGCGTTCTGCGGGAATTGCTATAGCATTTAAATCAACAAGTACTTCGATTTATGCTAAATGGTGTACTGATGTAAAAAATAGCGGACCTGCGATGACACCTATTGCTCAAAAGGGATTGGATTTGTATATCAAAAAAGACGGCCAATGGCAATTTGCTGGCGTAGGAAGACCTCAAAATGGTACATTGTGTGCAGAGGATAAACTTATCGGTAATTTGGCGGATGGCGAAAAAGAGTTTTTACTATATTTACCGCCTTATAGTTCGGTTACTCGTTTAGAAATTGGGGTTGAAGCTGAAGCCTCAATTGAAGCAGGAGATTATCCATTTCAAAAAAAGATACTGGTCTATGGATCAAGTATTGTGCAGGGAGCAGGCGCAAGTAGACCAGGGATGGTTTATACCTCCATCTTAGCTAGGCAAACAGGGTATGACTTTTTAAACCTTGGTTTGTCAGGTAGTGCAAAAATGGAAAAAGAAGTAGCAGATTTAGTAGCAGCTATTTCTGCGGATGCCTATATTTTAGATTGCATTCCCAACAGTTCCCCTAAAGAAGTGTTGGAGCGATTAGGGTACTTGATGCAAACTGTGCGCAAGGAAAATCCTACAGCTCCCATATTGGTCATGCAAAGTGTGATAAGGGAATCGGGATTTTTTGATCAGAAATTAGGAGAAAGAGTGAAACAACAAAACGAGAATGCTTACCAAGAGTTTCTCAAGGAGCATCAAGCAGGAATGGACAATATCTACTTCCTTTTTGCCGATCATTTACTGGGTGAGGACCACGATGGAACAGTTGACGGAACGCATCCCAACGATTTGGGGTTTCATCGTATGGTTGAGGTGATGCGCCCACAAATAATTCAAATGCTAAAAAAGAAGTAACTTGGTCAACATAAAAAAATATAGCTATACCTCCTTCATATGGTCCTAGTTGTTCGCTTAGAGTGGCCTGTTGTTTTGGAGCTATGTTGTGTTTACTAATTTTAAAATAATAAATCAATGTCGTTACTAGAGAGTTTAAACTGGAGACATGCTGTAAAGGCTTATGACTCGTCTAAAAAAGTAAGTGAAGAACAAGTAGATAAAATTATTGAGGCAGCCCGTCTGGCGCCGACTTCTTCAGGTCTTCAACCTTTCAAAATACTGGTTGTAAAAGATCAGGCAATCAAAGAAAAATTGGCAGAAGGAGCCTTAAATCCGGAGTGTATGAGAGCGTGTTCTCATGTTTTGATTTTTGCTGCATGGGATACCTATACGGCAGAGAGAATTGACACGGTTTACGATTTTACAACAGATGAAAGAGGATTACCTAGGGGGAGATTTGACAGCTATACAACGAAGTTAAAAGAAATTTATTTGAATCAACCCGATGAAATGAATTTTGCACATACAGCTCGTCAGACCTATATTGCCTTAGGTATGGCTTTAGCACAAGCCGCAGAGTTAAGAGTAGATTCAACCCCTGCGGAAGGGTTTAGTACAGAGGTGGTGGACCGCGTGCTAAATTTACAACAATACGGTTTAAGAAGTGTATCTCTACTGTATATAGGTTTTGCAGATGCAGAACAGGATTGGATCGCGCCGATGAAAAAGGTACGAACACCTAAAGAAGAATTTATTATCGTGTTCTAAGACGTCGGAAATACAACAAAAAACAGGCAATAGGATAAGAAAATTCTATTGCCTGTTTTTTTGTTGATGAGGGTCTTTATATGCAGTTAATATAGTAAAAAACGTTTTGGTTTAAATCTACCTGGACCACTAGGAAAAGTGAATTCTGTATCAGCTGCATGACTCAAAGAGGCTGTATGTTTGTGATCAGTTAATCGGTTATCAGTTAACGGTTATCAGTAGGTTTTTCTAAAAGAGGCAATATTGCCTTTAAACGAAAATCAACGCACA
>NZ_JBMVQP010000066.1:0-5992 GCF_050522425.1 Myroides sp. C6-3
GGAGCTATCACTGATCTGTTAGGAGGTATCGGTCAATTTTTCTGAAAATAAGGAAGTGTTCTCTTTAAACGATAATCGCTACAACAAACGACGAACAACAAAAAGTGATCTGTGATCTGTTAGGAGGTATCAGTCAATTTTTCTGAAATAAGGAAGTGTTCTCTTTAAACGATAATCGCTACAACGAACGACAAAAAGTGATCTGTGATCTGTTATGAGGTATCGGTAGATTCTTCTAAAATAAGGAAGTGTTCTCTTTAAACGATAATCTCTACGACCAACAACGAACAACAAACAAAAAAGAGCTTCCGCTCTCCTTTATTTAATAGATACATATTCCAATAACTGCTGTGACAAATAAAATAACAATGGGGTGCATTCTAAACTTAATAGAACAAATCAATGCTAGCCCAAAAAGAGCAAAGCTATAGTAATCGATAAAATTTTCCTCCGTGGCCATACTCAAAGCCGCTAAGGCGATTAAAGCAATACTCAAAGGTTTTATTCCTGACAACGCATAAGAAAAGTACTTATTGGTTCGAAACTTAAAGTAAAAGTAGGAGATTACGCAAATCATCAAAAAAGAAGGTAGACACAGTGCTATCGTTGCGATGACAGCACCGAGTACAGCAATTGCGGGGGGATATCCTTGATTGTGCAAAGCACTAAATCCAACGTAAGTTGCGGAGTTAATTCCTATAGGACCAGGGGTCATTTGCGATATGGCTACTAAATCTGTAAATTCACTCTTCGTAATCCACTGATTACGGTCTACAACTTCTTCTTGTATCAACGACAACATAGCATATCCTCCACCAAATCCAAAAGTTCCTATTTTTAAAAACACCCAAAAAATCTTCAAAAAAATCATAACGCTCAGCTTTTAGCAAATTGATGATAGGCAATTCCACCCCCACAACCTGCGAGAATAATCCAAATGGGAGACACCCCACCAAACCACATACAAACTAATGCTATGGTGGGCAACACCAAGTGCTTCAACTTCATGTTATTTACTCTAATAGCCGTATAACAAGGAGCTGCTATCAATGCGACCACCACAGGTCTTAGCGCTTTAAATGCCTTTACAACATAACTATTTTCTTGAAAACGACTAAAAAAAACAGCAATAAGCAAAATAATAATAAAAGGAGCAACTATGGTTCCAAGTGCCGCTAACAACGCTCCTTTAATTCCCGCTATTTTGAATCCCACTAAAGCAGCTATATTGGTCGCAAATACACCCGGAAGCGACTCTGTTATTGCGAGAAGCTCATAGAATTCTTCATGGGAGAGCCAAGCTCTAGAGACAATCTCTTTTTCAATTAAAGGAATAACGGCATACCCTCCTCCTATTGTAAAGACCCCAATCTTAGTAAAAAGTAAAAATATTTTCCATAACATCTTTAATGTAATCTTTGATTTTTTAAAAGCTTACAAGATACATTGATCCAATTTTTTATCCTACAAAAACCGAGATAAAAAACTCATTTCAACAGTAATTTAGAGTCACTCTTGAGGGTATATATAACAAATAAGCCCTGTGCTATCCCCCTGCGTTGATTTTACATTCAACCATCAAAAAACGATCAATCCAGAGCGAAGAACACAAAGTTTGCTTCGGATACAAAGTAAAAAACCACAAGGCACTAAAAGGTCGTTATTATCCGTTTTTTTATTGAAAGCAAGCCGTATATACACCAAAATAGACCAGTAATAGTGCACTTACCTCTTCTACAAAAACTACTATTTTTAGGGAGGTGGTATATCCTTTTAAAGGAATACTTTTACCGTTAGACAAATACACAACACAAATTGCAAAAGTAAAGTTTCCTTTATCATTCAATGGAAAAGGAAAAAACTTTTAATCCAAAAAATACAACTATGAAACCTATTTTATACTTATTCTGTTTCTTCTTAGGAGTGGTTACACAAACACAAGCACAAAATCACCTTTTTGGTCCCTCCATTAGCTATCAATATCAAAATAGAAGTATGCTGAAAACGGGAATCTACTATGCGACAGAGCTCAATTTCAATCATATCCTCAAAGTAGATGCAACGGCTAATTTCACGTGGATGGAAAATAATTTTATGGTCATTCCAGAACTTGCAGCCACTTATTATTCGGAGATGTATTACATTGGTTTATTAGGACGAACAGAACTCACGCCCTATACCTTAACTCCGAAAGTTGGTTTGTCTTTTGCTACGTTTATAGAATTAGATGTAGGATACGGCTTTCCCCTTGCCAACAAAGGAGAGTTCGGTCCTATTAGAGGATTTACCACCTCCTTGCGACTTAATATTCCCATCAACACAAAGCTATAAGCGTCAAATTGCAAGCAAAAAAAAGAGTGAATGCATAAAACACTCACTCCTTCTTCGTTAAAAAAATCGATTACTTTTGCTTTTTTGCTTGAAAAATAGGCAGGTAAACACCTTCCGATTCATCCAAATTAAAGTTCAACACCTGGCTAATTAATACTGGAATATCTTCAAGATTCATTTGATCGACAACTAGTCCTCTTTTCAATCCGGTACCATAGGCTATAAATCCGGTATAAATCTCATGGAAATTGGGGTAATAGCCGTGTTTTCCACCTTTACTTGCTGTGAGCACTTCCCCAGTAGATTGATTAGAAAACGCATAACCTAACTTCCCAGACAACGCTAATTTTGCTTTTACCTCTCCCCCTCTTGCGCGAATCATCGCTTCGTCAATAAGTTCAAACATTGCTTGATAACGCGCAGGTAGCTGGTGAATCACTTTCGTTACTTCCTCGACAATTTGTTGGTCCTTGGGATTCTTCACTTGCAGCACGGTGCTTCCCCCTGTGGAGAAGAAAAAAGCCCGATCCAACAATCCCGCTTCTTTGAGCCAAATATAAAGTAAATCTATTTCGAAAGTAATTCGCTCTTCTTCCGAGTACTCTTTCGCGAGATACTGGATGCATCGTTGTTTATTTAATTCCTGTTCACTCAAAACAAATCAGAAGTTTGGTTTAGTAAAGGAGTGAAATAATTGATTTTACACCTAGAATTTAAGGTTATTGAATTGTTAGGGAAACATTATGCTTTTTTGGGTAACAACCGCCCTACACTACTTCTTTCCTAATTCTTAAACACCTCCCTAATTTTATCGCAATTTCCCTCAATACCAACACAATTTATACGTTAGTTTGGAATTCAGTACAGTTTATGTAAAAGTGCTTTTCAACACCAAAACGAGGGGTTATAACGACCACTTTTCTAAAAATAACTCCTATTTTTGTTTGAAAGAGGTTGTTTTATCCGGTTTGAGATTCTTTCTTACAGATTATCTCTCCCCTGATAAAGAACAGCATAAACCTCATTACAAACTAAATAAACAGATATGTCCACAGAACCTATACGAAACAAAGTAAACGAATCAGGCATCATAGCCTTTGATTTAGCAACGTTTAAACCCGAAATTGAAATTGTTTCTTTTGATCTCAAACCTCTACTCTATATGGAGTTAATCGTAAAAGAAAAAGAATTTCGCACGGCGCTAGCAGCAGTTGATTTCACTGCTTTTAACGGTAAAGCCGTAGCCGTTTACTGCACTGTAGATGCCATTATTCCCCAATGGGTGCACATGGTTATCGCAGATAAATTGTACAGTGAAACAACGCTTTTCAAATTTTGTACAGTAGATGAATTAAGGAATGATCTTTGGGAATCCAACGTATTACAGGCTGATATTACCCCATATAAAGATCAAAAAGTAGTGGTTCGTGCGAATCCGGATATTCCTGTTTTCTTGTACATGACTGCTACAAAAAAACTAAAACCAATCGTAAAATCCTTGTTATACGGTGAAATTGGAATGCCTAAAGTTATTTTTAAATAATCGAAGCTTGACATCGCACCTTGTCAATACAAGGGATAAAAATTAACTAAGCAGTCGATGTATAAACACACAAGCTTAATACAAATGAAAAAACCTATAGCAACAAAAGTGCACTATAGGTTTTTTTTGTCTTTCTTCCTCTTACTCTTGCTTTACAACTAATCCGAGGGATCACGAACAAGTAAATTTTTAAAAGGGATCTATCTTATCTCCTTCACTCTTGCGACTACGGATGAGAGGTGTAGCTTTACACCTAGGCAGGGTGAACTAATGTTTATTTTTGTGATTGCGCCAATACTAGGTGATGTCCTCCCATCGCACTGCGTAAAACAATACAGCAAACAAACTAGTTTAAAATCGATAACCTATACTCAATCCCGTACGCAAACCCAACCATGGCATTTTCCCCTTCATCTTGATTCCGTTATCGTTGACTTCAAAGGTCAGTTTATCAAAGCTTTCTGTCAGATCTTCTGCAAAATTTTGTAATTCGGCTTGCTCTTGAAGTGTTAAGTTTCTATAGGCTGAAATATCGATATCTGCAGTACCGTAATTTGCTCCTATAATTTGCCAATCTAAGTAAAATCGTTTTCCCAAATGCCATTGTACACCGAAATACAACCCTCCAGATCGCGCCTTTACGTTTCCTCTTAACGGTAATTCGAGCTCTTGATTAAGAAAGGTAAACCCTTCAAATCTGTATGCATAATCGACCTTGGTGCTTTCTACTTTTCCAAAGACTGCAACGTAAAAACCACGAAAAGCGCCTTTTTTACCTAGGTAAAGTTTAACTTCTGGTGCCACGGAGAAATTAGAATACCTCAGCTGATCAATGTCAAAAGTTGTGTTTCCTTCCTCTACATCATTTTCGAATACTTTTTGTAACGTTCGCTTAAAAGGTGCTCCACTTTCTGGACGGTAATTTACGGTTATACCTCCCACCAATCGGCCTACTACTTTTCTTTCGTAGCTCAAGGATCCTGATCCCCAGGCCAAAGGAATTACGTTCATCTTGATCATATTGTTTTTCGTGTTCCCCAAACTATCTTGAGTACTATTCCTGCCTTCTTGAGCAAGTAGCCCAGAACAAAACAAAATGACACCTAACAGCAGTCCTCTTTTCATGTTATTTTTTTTCAGTTTTCATTCCAATAATAGTAATACTTAAAATTAACATAAACAATACCCCCTTAGTCGGTATTTCTATTTTTTTTAAAAAAAGAGGCGATAATAACACCCCATGAGCTTAAATAAAGGCATAAAAAAATCTGCTTGTCTAAAAAACAAGCAGATTTTTTTTTCACTGCATGCACAGCTATTCTTCTCTTACCTCTAATACTATGTTCATATAAGATATTGGAGTTACAATTGCATCTTCCTTAACTTTATAGGTTAATACCCCTTCATCGCTAATTGACACCTGCTCAAAGATATCTTCATCTAAAAAAGTAATAAAGAAATTAAGTTCAGACGCAGGTAATACTGGTAGTTTAGCCTTTAATCCTGCTTTGGGATTTGCATATTTAGGCTGTCCAAATTGCGTTGCATAATCCGCGTAAATATTACGACTACCACTAAATCCTGGTTCAACTTCTAAATAGATAGATGGAAGGTAAAAAAACTTAGGCATAGTTGCTTTTATTGCTTTAAATGTCACTCCACCTTGTCCGTCTGCTACGAGAACATCTCCATCTGTAGCCGTTTGCGTTCCTTCTTTCGAACTAATCTTACTACTGCTTACTGCCTTTTCTGTTAAGTGCTTCGTTTCTATTGCACCTTCCGCTATGGTTAGCTTAACATCTTGTAGCACAGCATGGTCTACAGCTTGCTCTGTATTAATTAAGATACCCGATCCACTTAGTGTTCCCGATTGATTATCTAAAACTTCTATTCGCTCTACTATTGCCTCTAAAGTATTTTGTACATTCATTTGTCCTAAGCCAAGGGTTGTATCGTCTACGATAAGGTTACTCGCACGAATATCTAATACTTTAAGTTCTTTTTTTTGATCAGCAAACACAATCAGTCCTGGTTCTTTTTCTTGAATTGTCAAGGTGTTTGCATCAAATACAACACCCGTCGAATCCGCTATAAAATTACCTCCAGCATCAAAACAAG
>NZ_JBMVQP010000067.1:0-5438 GCF_050522425.1 Myroides sp. C6-3
GATTATATCGGCAGACCAATTCAAGCGTATAGCGAAGAAGGAGCGCTGGTTTGGAGTACAGACTATGACATCTACGGAAAGCTCAGAAACCTTGTCGGGGATCGGATGTTTATCCCTTTCAGACAGTTAGGACAATATGAAGATATCGAGCTCGATGGGTTATACTACAACCGTTTTCGCTATTACGATTCGAATAGCGGGTTGTATATAGCTAAGGATCCGATAGGCCTTGCAGGTAACAACCCAACGTTCTATGCGTATGTATGGGATAGCAATGGGGAGGTGGATGTTTTTGGGTTGGAGTTAATAACTGTAGGAAGATGGATGGGAAACAATGAGTTTAAGGAAATGTCAAAGACTGGAAAAGTAATAGAAAGTTATACAGGAACAACACATGTAGCAAATCCTGCTGACATTAGAGCTTTTGGAAAACAGGCTAAAAATGGTACATTATATGTTGAGTTTGATGTTAATAAATCATCATTGAAGCAAACTGGTGAAAATTGGGCGAGTATATCAGGGCCTAATTCTGTTGAAGGACGATTAGCAAAGAAGAAGGGATTACCAATACCTGAAATGCCTAATGTTTCAAATATTAAAGTTATTGCGGAAAAAATAGATGGTAAAGTAATTTATAAATAACATATTATGATAGTTTTAGATGAATTTTATGATTGGGTGTTAAGTCTAGAAGTTATAGATAGATTAGTGATTGATATAAAGAAACTTAATTTTAATGAAAAGTCAAATAATTCAATGAAAAAAACCATAGTATTAGATATGGAAAATGATTTTTACATTGGAAAATATATTATTTGGGAAGATAATAGTTGTTTTGTTGAATTAATTGAAGTTGATTCTGAAAATCAAATTCTCCACGAAAGAAAGGATTGTTGTAATTTGGAAGAATTAAAATCTCAATATAAGAAAATTTATTTTTTTTTTGAAAGATCTATATAGACAAAAATTATTTGTTCTAAAATCATTGTAAGTTTTGTGCTAAGCCATTGATATATCTTAATATCCAATGGCTTTCTAACCTAAAGTACAAGTTGGAAACTCATACTAGTTCTTAGAATAGAAAATAAAAAAGATTGTGATATTGTAAGTTTGTAATAACTAGACAATTTCTTTTAGATTGAACGGACTCAAAATAGAACATCAAATGGTTATACATTTTCCATATGATGTTTTTTTTAAATAGATACTTCAATTTAATAAAAGTGATTAAAATGAAAAGTTGTTAATGATGTAGTCTTATCCTTTTTTATAAATAACCGATGGTAAACATTACAGCATCCTCAGTGATTATATCGGCAGACCAATTCAGTCGTATAGCGAAGAAGGAGCGCTGCTTTGGAGTACAGACTATGACATCTACGGTAAACTTCGAAACCTTGTCGGGGATCGGATGTTTATCCCTTTCAGACAACTAGGGCAATACGAAGATATCGAGCTGGATGGGTTATACTACAACCGTTTTCGCTATTACGATTCGAATAGTGGGTTGTATATCTCCAAGGATCCGATAGGCTTGGCAGGTAACAACCCAACGTTTTATGCCTATGTGTGGGATAGCAATGGGCAGGTGGATGTTTTTGGGTTGGATCTAAGGCCTGAAAATGGATATATAGGGGGAAAACGTCATGGGTTAAAGCTTTCAAATAAAGATGCACAAATTTTAGCGAATAATACTCGAAACCCGCTACCTCATGGTAGATGGGGGAGTAAAACAGATTTAGCCTATGCAGGTAAGTTAGCAGATCAATTAGAACCAGGAGGTTTTATGGATTTTCCTGTAAATCAGGATACTAAAAGCGTTGTTTTTCATTCAGGTATAGATGTTGATACAGCCACTCCTTTTCCTGCAACTCATTATAGACTTAGAAATAATGGAAACGGTACTTTTCATGGTTTTCCAATAGACGCCACTGCAGAACTAATTAGACCAGATTCTAAAGCTATATTTAAAAACGAATATAAATAAAAAGAAAGAATTATGATTTTTGATTTAGAAATACCTAATAGTAGAAAATTAAAAGAACGTGATATAGCAGATTTAACACTTTCTGAGGCTTTATTTACAATATATGATTTAGATAATAATCTTATATTAATATGGAATGATGCTAGAATTACTTTAAATTATAAATTAGATATTGGGGATAGCATTTTAGATATTTTTCAAATGATAGATGATATAATTAACAAAAAGGAGGAATTTAAAACACAGTTTCCAAGTCAGAGTTTTTTTGAGTTATGGATTTGCGAAATAATAGACAATAACATCCATATTAAATGGGATGGATTCAAAGAAAATTACAATAACAATATTGATGATATTATTGTCTTAGATGTCAGTTTATTCGTAAAAGTATGGATGAAGTTGCTACAACAATTAAAAAGTGATTTACTGGAGAAAGGATATAATGAATTGAATTTAGAGGATTTTTATTTATTTGAAAAGTTGAAACAAATCAACTAAAAAGAAGTAAGATTAATACTAATTTTCAGTCTTACCATTTTTTGTATCTATCATAGATAAGATTATAATGAATAAGGCTTTAAGGTACAGGTTATTATGATAGCTATGGAAGATTTATATATTTAGAGAGAGGGTTTATTCCCTTCCGTCAGTTAGGACAATATGAAGATATCGAGCTCGATGGGTTATACTACAACCGCTTCCGCTATTACGATTCGAATAGCGGGTTGTATATTTCTAAGGATCCGATTGGGTTAAAAGGTGGTTTTAGTTTCTATTCCTATGTTCATGATTCGAATAGCTATGTTGATGTTTTTGGTTGGGAAGATATATGGTTTAGAGCTTTGAATACTATTGATATGATTAATTTGGATCATAATAATGGAATTATGCCTAAAGATCCTTTAGCTAAAAAGTCTCCATTAGATCATGTTTTAAGTGGATCAAATGCAGGTTACAAAGATCAATATACTTCATTAACCAAGAGTAGAAAATTTGCGGAAGGGTGGGCATTAAAAAGTGGTACAGATGTTGTCGCTGTTGATTTAGATAAAGTAAATGCGAACAAATTAGATTTAACGACAGGTGAAGGTCGTAAATTGTATTTGGGAGATGCTTCATTAGGGAAAAAAGAAATAATTGATGCAAATAGATTTGCAAAAAATGCAAAAGAACTATTAGTAGAAGGTGGTGTTCCAAAAGACGCAATAACAGAAAAATATAAACCCCAAAAACCGAAAAAATATAAATAAAATGAAAGAATCGCTTAAAAAATATTTAGAGTATTGGGACTCAGATGATAATTTTTTTGTTCTTATGAGAATGAAAGGATTTGTGTGGCTTGATGATGAATACTTATATATGCTAAATTTGATACGAACTGTACTGAATGATTATAAAGAAGACTATTTAATTCCTAAACAGTTGGTTTATTTTTTTTGTATGCAAATTCCCCTTTTAGTACGTACAATGGAAAATCCCTTATTTTATATAAATCCGCCTGCTCCCTATACAGATGAAGAATATAAAATTTTTATCGGATCACGTATAAAAGAATTAGTAGCTATGGAAGAAAACTTTATAAGAGAAAACTATGACAAAATTTGAGTTTTTTTACGGAACTGAACATCCATTATCACAATGGTATGGTTCTAAATTTAGTATGGATGGAATTGAATTTAATAGCATGGAACAATGGATGATGTATTCTAAAGCCATTTTGTTTAAGGATTTTGATACGGCAAAAAAAATTCTAGAGGAAGATAATCCTTCCATTCAACGAAAATTAGGTAGACAAGTTAAGTTTTTTAAAGATGATATCTGGATAGAGCATAGAGAAAGCATTATATATCAAGGGAACTATGCTAAATTTAATCAGAATGAAGAGTTAAAGCGTTATTTGTTAAATACAGAAAATGCTTATTTAGCAGAAGCAAGTCCAACGGATTTAATTTGGGGTATTGGTTATGGAATAACGGATGAAGAAAGATTATTTCCTGAAAAATGGAGAGGCGAAAATTTGCTTGGGAAAATATTAATGCAAGTTAGAGAAGATCTAAAAATAGGGTAGCTAGCAAAAATCCAAAAGTTTAGTTGGTTACAGCTAAACTTTTTTGTTATCACTATTCTACAACCGCTTTTGCTATTACGATTCATTCGAATAGTGGGTTGTATATAGCTAAGGATCCGATAGGCCTTGCAGGTAACAACCCAACGTTCTATGCGTATGTATGGGATAGCAATGGGGAGGTGGATGTTTTTGGGTTGGCAAATCAATATCAAATACATTCTCCTAGTCAACCAGATATCGTATCAAAAGGGTTACATTTTTATGGAAAAGATAATATAGAATTGAGTGTAAAGCCTAATGTAGATGGTGGCATTTCCTTTAAATCAGTGTTTAGTACAAAAAATTTAAATACAAAAGAAATAGATAAAATAGATAATGCCATTAAAGATGCTCAATCCAAATTTAACATAGATTCAAAGTGGCGTCAACATATATTAGATAATGCAATTATAGCTAAAGAAACTGTAATTGAAGCTCATGGGCAAGGAAAAATGAAAGATATGGCGAAAGGAAGATCCGCAGAGTTTCATTTTATTGAAAAAAACATAAAGAAAAAATACAAATAAATATGAGTGTAATAAAAAAAATTAGTAAAACTGATTTCATAGATTTTATTAATTCAAAGGCATTTGAAGGTATTACAATCGGAGATGATAAAGAAAAAATAATTAAGTATCTTAAAAATAAGAAGTATAAATGTATCTATGGTAAAGACTTTATAGTAATAAAATATTGTAATGTTGAATTTACAATAGATAAGGATAATAAAATAGTACTTATTCACTTTGACCTATCTGAATTTATTTCTGAAATAGGGTATCTGTTTGAGCCATTATCCTTTGAAGAAATCAAAGAAGAAATAGAAAAAAACATGATAGAAATAAAACAAGGTATTTTTGATGATCAATTAATTATTAGTAACAAGTGTAAACTTTTTTTTGAGAATAAAAAATTAATAGATATCTATATTATTGAATAATTTATTTTTAAATATAGTTTTATTAAGGTTTTATAATGGAAAATATATAATTCAGTTATACATAAATTACTCCCAAAAAACTATCTACGTCATTGTTAGATAGTTTTTTTTATTCCTATAAGTGTGCAGGTATGGACAAAAATAATGTCAAAGAGCTATGTTGTGTCTACAATGCCTATGAGAATCTGATGGGAATCACAAATGAGAAGAATGAGTAGTATAGCTTTATCCGCAATAACAGAGATGAAGTTGTAGAAGAAATAGAGTTCGATATAGTGTATAAACAGTACACTTGAAATTTGAAGAAGGTCAGGTGCAATACAAAAGCCCAGACGCAGTAGGAAATATTTACGAAAGCAAGTATCAGAAGGATAGGGTGTATGATACGGGAGGTAAACTCCTTC
>NZ_JBMVQP010000068.1:0-4966 GCF_050522425.1 Myroides sp. C6-3
ACATTGATACATTTATACAATTCCCCATTTGTACATTTGTACAAATAATTATTTGGTGTTTTAATTATTGTATTATTCAACATTGATACGGAATTAAGAATCAAATAATCATATTGCTTTTCTGCATTTGGATAAAGGGTTAAAAAGCTGATGTAATCACTCCAAGATTCAAACAAGACAATATGTTTACTTTTGTTATCAAAGTAGGTTACTGCCTTTTTTCCAAGACACATTTTTATATACACGTTTCTTAGTTCGAAACCATTTATGGTGGTATTGGGAAAACCAACAGCGTAATATGATTTGTTGTTTAGAGTATAGTGTACTTCCTTACAATAAGTTTGAGCCATTTTAAGGCTAAGATTACGCTCAGTGATATATTGTATCAAGTTTGGATGTGTTAATGGCTTAATCGCTTGAATTGTATATGTTGGTTCTTGAATAATGTTAGAACTCACAATAATTGGCTGATGAAAAGAAAAAGAATCGTTTTTGAGCAATTCTAAAGCTGATTTAATATCGCAATTATTGTACTTCATCACAAAATCAAGTGTTGTTCCACCAAAACCAGCAGAATGGTCATAAAACACGTTTTTATCAATATTCACTTTAAATGATGCTGTTTTTTCAGTTCTAAATGGACTGAGATACCACCAATCAACTCTCATTATTTTGGTTGGGGTATGACCTAACTTTTTAAGTAAGTCTGTTAGGCTAATTTGTTTAGCTGATTCACAATTCATACGTTTTGAAATAGTCGGGTTAAAAATCTGTTTTTTTTGATGCAATGATGCAGAAAGGTGTTAATCAATTGTATTTCAATAAAATACTCTGCATCACTCTTGCATCACTGCATCAAACTCATTTTGTTTCTTGCATCACTCTTGCATCAAACTTGATGTATTTTTAGTTTGATGCAGACTTTGATGCAGTGTAACTTATTAATAAACAATAGTTTAATCTATTCTTGCATCATTGCATCAAATATTTTATAGAATAAATCTTTTTTAATGATGTAGTAACGTCCTCTACGTTCTATTTTAACAAATTCTCCATGAGATAAAAGCTCTATTCCTTGATAAGATTTTGTGTTATTTTGTGGTTCGAAATCCCATTTCTTTAAAATCTTTCTTATTTCACTAGCAGATATAATTAGTTTTGGGTTTGTCTTGCGTAATAACAAGAGTAAATCATTGGGAGCTACGCAAATTTCATCCTCGGCAACCTTTTCAAAGCACAGGTTTAAAAGTTCTAAAAGTGAAATCTCTATTTTGTTTTTACTAATTAGTTTTAAAAGGGAAGCTGTAAGTATCTGTTTAGGTGTAAACCACATTCGGGTTTGTTGCGTGGTGTAATAAGGTCGTAGAAGTAAGTATTTGATGAAATAAGGAACTTCACTTGTTAGCTTCTTGATAAAGTGAACGTCTTCTGATTCAATAGGTTTAATCTTTCGAATCCAAAAACGTATTTCTTCTTCGTCTATTTGAATGAAATCATCCTCATTGTTAGAGCAAAGAATAAACTTGGCGAAAAACTCTATTTCCTGTCTGTCTTTTCCCTTTGCTTCAACTTTGTCTTTGTCAGTAGTAGAAAGGTACTTTAAACGCTCTGTAATCTCTTTCTTATCAAAGAATACTTCGTCTATGGCAACTAATAACATACTTGCCCAATCAGCGTTAAATTGAGAACCAAAAGAATCTCCTTTGATATAAGTCATATTGAGTCCAAAGATATTTTTAAGCCATTTAATAAAAGAGCTTTTTCCTGTTGCACGTTCTTTACTAACAAGGCACAATATTGGTAAGGTTTGCGTTGGCTTCTCATACAATAGCTTTAGATAGTCTAAACCATATTCGTATTGTTCACTTCCGAATATGTGCTTTACAAAGTGTAGTGAGTTTGGAATCAATTGTTCTAATTCATTTAAGTTAAAATCTTCTTCTATTGGTTTCATATTTAATTCATTATAGGTATTAAAAAAATTTTCTACGATTGGTTGATAGTTAAGATGGTCTGGAATACAGCAAAAGCCATCTAATTTTAAGACGTTCTCTAAGTAGGACTTTCCGTGATCTGATACAATCGTTTCACGAGTCCAACGCACCATTACTTTAACTTTATCACCTGATATCAAAGGTTTTTCGATGATTTTAAAGTAAGCAGTTCCTACTCGGATATAGGGTATATCTAAGCTCATATTTACTTGTGTTTTAATAATCCTTATCTTTATACGATAAGAGTTGAGTTATACTTTAATTGGATATTAAGGGACGATTTGCACAAGTTGTCCCTTTTATTTTTTAGCGAATAGTTCTAATGCCAAGTCAGCATCGACTATAATTTTTCTACCTCTTTGGATAATCGCTTTTTTGATATGACCTTCTTTCTTGATTTTATTAGCAGTGGTAATACTGCACCCAAGTAGGTCTGCTATACCACGTATTCCGTAAACATAACGCTTTGTAGATTGTTGCGTTTCTTGCGAAGTATTGAGTTCTTTAAAATCCTTTATAGATACTGTTTGTAATAACTGTAATAGTTCTTCTCCTGTCATTTGCCAAACTGGCTTTTCTTTTAATTCGCTTATATACATAGTTTTAGTTTTTAAATTATACGATTTTGTGATGTTCGAACAATTCAAAACTACGATGTGTGTAAGGTGGAGAGGGGGTGGAAAAACACACTTTATTGCACAAAAAAACCACTTTAGTAAAATTCTAAAGTGGTTCAAAGGTGGATTTATAAATTTTAAAGGCTTTTATAGTACTTTATTGTTTAAAAGCTGAATCAATGAGATTGCGATACTCTTTTAATGTATCATTGGCACTGCTACCTGTTATGTGTTTATACTTAGAGTCATAAGTTGCTTTCTTAATCTTAAATTCTTTTAATATTTGAGCAAACCACTTTTTCTTTAAACTTTTGTTTTCTATGTTATTATGTAAGCAATGAATTACATAAAAGAAAGTGTATAGAAAATCCTCTTTGATTTTTATTTTATTCACTGTATGTAAGATATTTATCTCTCTATAAAAATCATATTCTGATATATCTTCAATAAATTGATTGTTTACTATACTATGTAGTTTACTAATAAGTCCCATTGAAAATATAGGCTTGTCATTAATAAAAAGATAATCATTGTCATACATTTCATAGTCCTTAAAATTTGATTTCACATCTTTTAAAAGCCTTTTACTATGATTATATATCTCTTGGTGGTAGTCGTAGTTTAAAAAACCTATCTCTTTGTAAAAACTTGATTCAAAGTAGGTTTTACGTTCAGGCAATTCCGTTTCTCTATACAATTCCATTGTTAAATCATTATCTGACAAACTATTTTTATTTCTTTCTCGGTATTTCTTTAACCGAAGTCCATCTCTATCAAGATTAGTGAAGAAATCAGAATTTTTTTCATACAACTTAATTATTGTCTCCAAATTTTCTCTAACAATAGATAAAATTTCTTTTCTTTCTTGTGTGTCTTTTGCAGAATCAATTCGGTCTTTAAAATCAAACATTAAGATATTAATCATATATTGTCTATAAATATCTTGGGAATCGAAATTAAACGAATTTCCTGATGTGTTTAATTCTTTTTCCCACATCACTATTGTGTTATCAGTCATAAATCTTGTTAATTCTAATTGGGCATCTACTGTATTCATATCATATCAAATTTAGTCATTGCATTCGCTTTAATCGTATCAGCTACATCAATATAAGGCTTCATTGATTTGTAGTCTGAATGTCCTGTCCATTTCATTACAACCTGTACAGGTATCCCCAATGATAAAGCGGTACAGATAAATGTTCTTCGCCCTACGTGAGTGCTTAAATGTTCGTATTTGGGTTTTACTTCATCTATTCTTTCATTGCCTACATAGTAGGTTTCTCTAATCGGTTCGTTAATCTCTGCTAACTCTCCAAGTTCTTTTATGTAGTCATTCATCTTTTGATTAGAAATAACAGGTAGAGCCTTTCCTTTTTCAAAAGGTACATCTTTGTACTTCTCTAATATTGCTCTACTGTGTTTGTTTAATTCAACTCTCAGCATATCATTTGTCTTTTTGGTAACAAACTCAATAGCATCATTTTTAATGTCGTGTCTTGTTAGGCTAAAGGCATCTGAATAGCGAAGTCCTGTATAGCAACAGAAAAGCAATACATCACGTACACGTTCTAAGTACGACTTTGTGCCTAAATCCGTTGATTTAATCTGTTCGATTTCCTCTTGAGTTAAAAAGATTATCTTTTTAGATGTTTCCTTTAGTTTTGGTTTAAACTCTTCAAAATTATAGGTAATTGTATAATTGTTGTTTTTACACCACTTCAAAAACCACTTTACAAAACTAATTTGCTTTTCGATGGTGCTATTACGCATCTGTTTTTCAATGCGTAAAAATGAAACGTAGTCTAATAACGTCTTTTCGTTAATATCAGTAAACTGAAAATTGCTTTTGAAAGAAAAAAGATGTGAACGAACAGTATTAAACTTGGTGTAAGTAGCAGTTGTCCAATCATTGCGTTTACCACTACTTTTTACAAACTCGTCAAAAGCTGTAAAGAGATTCTTTTCTGTTGCTGATATGGTTTGTTTATCTGAGTAGCGTTTTATTTCATCTTTTAAGAGTTCAAAAGAAGGTACTTCGTTTTTCAATTCATACTCTTTAAAGATTCTATCAATCGTAGTAGATAGCTCCTGTATTGCTGTATTGATTTCGGAAGAGCTTTGTTTTAGCTTATTGGTACACCCATTGCGTACCTTTTCTTTTGCTTCATCCCATTTAGAAGCATCAATGCGGTAGCCTGTAAAGAGTTCTACACGGCCACCATTATATACCACTCTTGCACGAATTGGAACGTTCTCTGTGATTAATACACCATCTTTCTTTCTCTTTTCAATAGCAATAGTTATCTTTCTTTTTATAGTCATAGTTATTTGTAATAGCACCCAAATATACAC
>NZ_JBMVQP010000069.1:0-4500 GCF_050522425.1 Myroides sp. C6-3
GGGAGCCAAAGGAGAAAAAGGAGATCCAGGAAAAGATGGAGCTGATGGACTTCCAGGAGCGCCAGGAAAAGATGGAGTAGATGGACTTCCAGGAGCACCAGGAAAAGATGGAGCCGATGGTCTACCGGGAGTCAAAGGAGATCCAGGAGAAAAAGGAGATCCAGGAGAAAAAGGAGATCCAGGAGAAAAAGGAGATCCAGGAGAAAAAGGAGCTGATGGTTTACCGGGAGCCAAAGGAGAAAAAGGAGATCCAGGAGAAAAAGGAGCTGATGGAGCCGATGGACTTCCAGGAGCACCAGGGCAAGATGGAGCAGATGGAAAAGATGGTGTTGGTGGTGTAACAGCGCTAGCGGAACGTAGTCCAATCACCATAACTGGAACAGGTGAAGTAGGAAACCCTTATAAATTAGGTTTGAAGTTTAACAACGGATTGCAACAAGATCCATTAAATACGGCTGATTCAGCCATTCAGTTCGGAGGACTTTTAGTACGCGATACAGAATTAGATATTGATGGAAATAAATTAGCCATAAAAGGGTTAAATAAAGATAAAACACAAGCTGTTACAGCTAATAAAATTGTACAGCACTTAATGGCAGTAGACGCTGAAACAAATGAAGTAAAAGCATTAAGAGCAGCAATGCCGAAGTTTTTCTACATGCCTTCAATTGTAGTGCCTACAGCAGCAAGCCAGGTTACCCCAGGCGATACTAGTACAACGTTTAACAATGCAACTCGAAAAGGAACGATTAACTTACATATGCTATATGAAAGACAGTATGGAAGTACAGTAATGTCTAGTCCAGGTGCAGCTGCACTTCCTGTGTTAGCAGCCGAAGACTTAGGGTATCACGTCACGTTTGCGAGCCCTGCATTTAGCATTGATAGTATAACTGAAGAAGGTGTAGTAACCTATACTGTAGATGCTACTGTAAGTGGAGAAGGATTAAACTTTATGAATATCGTATTTACGGTAAATGAAAAATAGGTATGAAGTACAACTATATATATAGTCTACTGTTGTTGTTCTTGTGCTTTGGTTTTCAAGCACAGGCACAACGCGTGGTAGCCTATCAAACGAAATTAAGTGAGTTATCAAGCACTCAGGTCAGCGCATGGAAGATTGAGTTAGAAGGAGATTACGACCAAAAGTATATCAACTTTAGAGATCTTGAAAATGCCGAACAAGTATTTGAAGAAATAGAAATTATTGATTTAAAATGGGATGGTCAAAGTGTACTTACTTTGCCCACTGCTGCGGTAAATCGTTTGCAAAGTCTGCGATTAATCTATCTTCGATCCAATCAAGTACTGAATGACAACGTCATCAAACAGCGATTTAGACAATTGATACAACAAGTAGAACGTTTAGATCAGGACGTTGAAATTGTGTATCGTACTATGGAAAAACCTAATTAACAAGAGTTATGAGAAAGAATAGTAGAGATAATAAAAAACGACTATTAGTTTGGATAGCTTTTGCATGCTTAGTAACTACTTCATTTTCGGGATTTGCACAAATAAAAAAGTCCTTTTCAAAACGTACGGAGTTTAATTTACAGGGGGATTTTACCATGATTGGGAATACAAATCTTACGTTAAGTAGTTATAATACGTCCACTGGAAATGGAAGCGAGAAGATGACGTATGTAGATATTGATGATGATACGACGACCATCAACTCTTCTTCTGCAACATTGGAAATCCCATCTACAAATCTTGCATGTCAAGAGATTGTATATGCAGGTCTTTATTGGTCTGGTCGTGCACATCAAGAAGATAGTCCGATGACTTTTTCTGTAACGCATAAATGGCAAGAGGTACGAGAAGTTAATTTAACTGATCAACAAGCAAAGTATAATAGAGACTTAACCGATTCTGGGTATAAGTTTAGTAGTGTAGACTTTGAAGGTGAGAATTTAGGTTATTGGTGGAATCCTAGGTGGAGTGACACCTATCCTATTTATAAGATTACAGGTTCGAACCGAGTAACATATGAATTTAGAATAACGAATGACGCGAATAATAGAGTCCAATATAAAAGTAATGCAACATCGGGCTTTCAAACGTTACCAAGCTCGTATAATTCCAATACAGGAGAGGCCACGCTAGATACTCCTTTGATCATTGAGATCGGTGATGTAACGCTTAAAATTACTGGATTTATAAGAAATACAAGTACCACTACTACAAGCTTTTCCAATAAAGCCCGTATTTATTACGAGGTTGTAGGACAGAAAACGGTTGAGGTAAGTGGACAAAAACAACTAAGTAAGCGCAAGGTTAAACTAAAAATAGCAGGCGATCAATACCAAGAGATTGAAGCAGCAGCAGAAGATATTTACTTCCCAAGTAATATAGATGGTAATATGTTTTCGGCCTATGCGGATGTTACTAATTATGTAAGAGAAAAAGGAGCAGGTGAGTATTTTGTTGCCGATATGGCATTGAATACTGGCAATGGTGGTAGTACTGGATATTATGGTGGTTGGGGAATGGTAGTCGTTTATAAACAGCCAGGTAGCACGCGTCGTTCTATTTCTGTATTCGATGGACATGCTTATGTAGCAGGTAGTACAACGACAAATTACGAATTGCCAATTTCAGGTTTTAGAGCAGCACAAACAGCAGATGCTCGTGTAACTCTCGGATTAATGGCAGGTGAAGGAGATGTCGATATTAAAGGAGATTATTTTGATATTATTGATGCAGGAAATAACAATTGGAAAAGAATCAATCGAGTTACGGGTGAAACGACAGAAGCAAGAAGTAACGATTCTGGTGTAAACTTTTTCAACTCATCAATTAATACAGGTGGAAACCCGCGTAATCCAAATCTGATTAATAATACAGGAATAGATATAGCGCGTTTTGATTTGAGTAATAGCCACAATAACCTTATTGGAAAAGAGCAGACCTCTACGAGATTCCGCTACGGATCTACTCAAGATACCTATATTATTTATAATATGGTTTTTGCTGTGGATGCTTATGAGCCTGAGGTAATAGGGTTTAATCGACCGATTACACACGATGGGGTACTGCCAACGCACAATGGTACAATACAACCTGGGCAAGATTTAGCTTTTCAATTGGATCTATACAATAAAGGATCTGATGCAGTAACGGGAACAAAAGTAGAAATTCCTATACCTTTTAACTTACATTATGTAGATGCTCAACCGACAGCAAATATGGCCGTGGGTGGAACAGTTTCGTGGGTACCACCATTAGGTGGAACAAATAACCCTGCTGTAACTTCTGGAGGAACTATTGTATGGAATATAGGCGAATTGCCGCTAGATTTGACACAAAGAGAGTTATTAGGACAATTGAAATATTACCTAAAAGCTTCTGAAAACTGTGTGTTATTGGCAACAAGCTCTTGTGGGCTTGAGCTAGAAATCAATGGAAATATTCTTGGAAAGGGAAAGGAATCAAAAGTAGATTTAAATGCACCTTTTGTTCGCGAGTACAGTACAGATTTATGTGCTCAACCGAACTTGGAGTCCTTTAAAATGACGTTGGTGGCTAGTGCAACCTTCTTGTCTTCTTGTACTCCGCCTGTAGATAATGGAGTGCTCTATTTCAAAGAAGTGTGTTCTGCTTCTACATCCAACCAATTGGATCGTACAGAAGTGGTAAATGCATACCCTCAAGGGACGAAGTTCTTTACTGTACCGCCTAGCTCTTATGACAGTACAACAGGTTTAGTAACTGGAGACTTCACGTTGAATACCGATGGAACGCCTAAAGACTATTATGCGGTTGTTCCTGGTATGGAAATAGGTTGTTATGCCAAGTTAGCGATTAGCAAAGACGTTATTACAACTGTTCCAACGGCTAGCAATGTAAGCTTCTGTTTGAATGACAATATTGAGCCAAATGTCGAGCGATCAACGGTGGGAATTGCGAATAATTATACCTTGTTTTACTTTGATGCACAAGGAAATCCGCTTCTATCGGTACCAAACCCGACAACGGTGGGAACACATCGCTATTTCGTGGCAGAAGGAAAAGGAGGTTGTTATGGAAGTAAAGTACCTTTTGAAATTACAATTGTCGATTCGCCAACAGTAAGTACTGTTTTAACAGATCTTGCGGTTTGTGAAAACGCTGATTCTTCTGTGATAGCAGTAGAAGCAAACGGAAGTAGTTATACATGGGAATATTCGACTACAGCCGATCCAACATGGAAAATACTAAATAATACAACATTTAGTCAGGTTGTTTTTGTAACTGATAAAACCTTAAAAGTTGAACATGCAACGCAGTCGATCAATGGATTAAAGGTGAAATTAGTAGTGAAAAGAGGAACTTGTGAAAGTGAATCTAATACGTTTACGATTCAGGTGAACGATTGTCCTGGTGTAAGTAATCCTATGTTGTTAAATCCAGCTATTTTTTAACCCTAAATGAGTAGTATGAAAAAAATATATAGCAACCGCTTACTCTTCCTAGGTTTACTAGGAGCTAGTAGCGCAGTTTATGCTCAATCCT
>NZ_JBMVQP010000070.1:0-4419 GCF_050522425.1 Myroides sp. C6-3
GTTTTGGTTTGCCCCATAAGAAGCAGTCCTTTGTTAGGGGCTAATTGGAAGGAGTCCATTGCGTTTTGATCTTCTATAGCATAGGCAATTAGTTTGTGAAACACTTCTTTTTGGTACAGACTCATAAAGAAGTTGTGTCCGTAAATAGCAACGCCTCTTTCTTGGATAAACGCTAAGCACTGCTTCATATTATACCACTTTCTTTTTCCTTCAATCGTATAGGTATCTTCTAAATTAATTTTATAGGGGTTCATGATATTTTGTTTTTAAATTAGGTATTATTTTTTCATCTCTATTTTCTTCTTTAGTAGAGTGACCTACTTCTTGTTTTGATCTCGAAGGGGTTGTTGTATCACTAGTTGTATCAGTTGTTGAATCAGTTGTTGTACCACTAGTTGGTTTTTTATTGGGTTCTGGAGTAAAGGGCTGTGAAGCAGTAGGGACATTTTCAAATGAGGTGAGATAAACCGTACTAATGCCGTATTTGGATGTACTGGGAAAATAAGTAATCCAACCCCAGGAGTGTAGTTCTCGCATGCATTTGCTATAGGTGGTAAAGCTGCCAATTTTACCTATGTTCATCATTTCTTGCCGGTTGATGCTGAAGACAGAGGCAAAGCGATTCTGATTCCACAAGTAAAATAAAGCGAGATAAAGACTAATGTGTGTAGGCTTAATTTCTTCTTTAGTTTTCATAAGCTCAAACCAGTTGTTGAGGTGCTTGATATAATTCATAGTTCAATTATTTAAAAAGTAAAAGTAAGACAGCTTTTAGTTTCTTTTCTTTTAGGTATTGCTTTGTTCTGTAAGAAATAGTTGTTTTTTTATCTTATTTTGTACGATTTAGGTGTATTTTATGTGTTTTTATTGAGAGTTTAGTTCTTTATTAAAAATTGTACACTATGAAGAAAGTCTATCAAGACTGTTTAACACGCAAAAAGAGAATTATTGAAGAAATTAAGCAGAAAGAAACCTTAGAATTGGATCAATTGGCTGCTTATGCCTACCAATTGGAAGTATTATTAGACGAAATGAAAGAAATTCCCATAGAAACGGTCGTTCGTTCTCGAAAGAAAGAAGCGCTATTTTATGAAGAAGAAGTAACTGATGTGCTTACTTATTATTGGTATATGAGAGAACTAAGCCTTGTGCTTTGTACACTTCCTTTCCGAGAAAAACAACACGAAGGACATCTTGACTCGGTTGCTCTTTACTACACTTCGTTCAAGAGCGATTATTTTAGGTTATATGCCTGTTATTGTGCGAAGGCGTATCAGTTTAAAAGCGAAGAGATACGCACGTATTTGAAATTTCAACGGGAAAGACCGAATTGGTTGTTTTTTGACAAAGAAGCTCTTTTTCTTTATCCTGTTTATTTTCGGGTTGTAGAGCTAGTATTGCTTCAGTTGAATCGGTGGGAAACCACAGCCAATCCTCAACCCATAAAACCGATGCTGGTATGGGAGGCAACTAAAATAGAGTTGGTATTGGTTGTATTTGCCTTGTATAAGTACACCCAAAAAAAGCAAGACAAACCAACAGTAAGGGAGTGGGCAAGGACTTTTGAACAGGTATTTGGTGTTAGTATAAGCAAGAATTTTTACCAAATCTTAAATGAATACAAGAAAAAGAAGAACATAGAGGATAATTTATTTCTCAAAATGAATGAAATCCTCTTAGAGAAGTTCCAAGAGCACTAATGAAAAAAGGCCTAGGCTAGGATGTGCGAACAGTTTGTTTGTTAGACAACAAGGGCAGCAGAAAAATCCATGCTGCCCTTTTACTAGTTGTTACCTTTTAGGGAGTAGGCGTTGTTTCTTCTACTTCCATTGTAATCTGACTTATCGCAGTTATAATACCTCCTGCTACCGCTAAGTAAGAAGCTACCGTAGTTAATACGGCGGGCAAAGCCACTGGAGCAGCAAGAATTCCACCGCTAATAGCAGCTAACCCCAAACCAATGGTTCGCAAGATTTTAAAAAAACGAGGAGTCGGTGCGTTGATCCTCTGAATGATTTGATTCATAGTTTACCTGTTTTAATTTGTTGAATAATATCGAGGTCTGCCGCCTCTTGGATAATCAGCTGTAGCTGTTGATCAATAATCGCCTCCTCAACTTCCTCTAATAGCTTGCGCATCGCTATTCGAGAACGGGCGCCCCATATCGGAGAGAGAAATTGACTAACAGGCGCAATACAGCCTTTTAAATCGTGTTTCGAATTGTTTGCAGGATGAAATAGGATCAGTGTTCGATCTGGCACTTTTTTAATTTCAATATGCGATTTGAATCGCTCGTTGTATCGGTGAAAAAGCGGATAAGTACCTTCAGGGATGCACGAAATATAGGCTTGATTCTGAACCCAAGGTAATTCGAGCGTCAAACAAATGGTTCTATTCTCAATTTGCAATAAGCCATGAGTTGCTTCTTCGAGATATAGCCGATGTAAGATTACGGTTAGCATAAGCATAAATGTTTAGTTTCTAATTCGATTGTTGGGCAAAATTGCTGTAAAGTCAGTTGGTTTTATGATTCGTGTACCGTGTTTGGGATGAAAGAGAAAGAAAATGCTACATAAAGTAATAAAAGGGAGTACTCGATCTTTGTGGATACGAGTAGTGGACATCATGCGTAATTCAAGAAAAAAAAAATACCTTTCTTCCAACTAATGCTAAAAAAGAAAAGATGAGAGAATCTAAAGCCAAAAAAGGAAGAATGTGCGTATATGCAAACGATGTGATACGCATCACAGGAAGAAGCTACAAAACAGCCTTAAAAATCTTAATCGAAATTCGAACGTTTTACGACAAACCTCAAGGTGCTTTAGTCACATACAAAGAATTTAGTTCGTATATGAATCTGGATGAAGATGATGTTTACGGCTTATTGCAATAGCTTCTTCGTACTTCGTTAGGGTTTCCTTCGGTAAAAGGGGCAAAAAACCAGTAAATACCGAAGGAGACCCGAAGAAGACCCAAAGAAGGTACAAAGGAGTTGTTTTTAAGTTGTTGATAATTAATAGTTTGGAATTTTGTTACCCTGGTAAAAAAGGTCAATTTATCCCTTTTTATACCCAATAAAAGAAGAAGTAGGAAGGGGGTATTGGCAAGAAAAAGACACTTTTTTAGTTTTGTCCTGTATTCAATTATTGTGTTAGCTAACCCCAAAGAATACAAACGGATAAAAAATAAAAAAAAACGTAAACATGGCAGAAATTAAAACAGGAATTTTAGGTGGAGTAAGCGGTAAAGTTGGCTCCATAGTCGGAGCGATTTGGAAGGGTAAAAACACGATTCGCACTATACCGCGAACAAGTAACAAAAAAGCATCAGTAAAGCAAATCAACCAACGCAGTAAGTTTAAATTGGTTTCTAGTTTTTTACAACCGTTAAACTTTTTGCTGCAGCGCTATTTCGGGGCAGAACAAGGGTTAAAATCAAGAGCTAATTTGGCGTTAGCGTATCACTTGCAAGAAGCTGTTGATCAGACAGACGATCAATTTACAATAAAGTTTGAAAAAGTGATACTCAGTAAGGGCGTACTCCCTACCATTACATTGGAATCAGCAGCCATTGAAAACGAAACACTCGCCTTAACTTGGACAACCCCAGAAGAAATGAGCTTAGGGAAGCAAACGGATCTTCTAACGGTTGTAGTCTATGGGAAGAATACAAAGTTGATCGCAAACTTTCATCGCGTAGTAGTTCGCAGTGCAAATAGCTACTCCGTAAAATTGCACCCAGAACTAGCTGCAGATGATTGTTTCCTTTGGTATTTTGTAACCGATGAAAAAGATGAGGAGTGTAGCACAAGTATGTTTATTTCTACTGTTACTAGTGATGTAGAGTAAGTAGGGGACGGTAGACAGTAGATTTTGCTGAAATAGGGTTCTTTCTTTAAAATGAGAATCTCATCGTCTCACCAACTCAACAAAAAATAAACGAAAAACAAATAAAAATAGGTAATAGTGATCTGTTTTTTGTTAACGGTGTCTTTTTTTGACATAGAAAGTACTTTCTTTAAACGAAAATGTAGTTAACAGTGATCTGTTTTCTGTTAACGAAGGCTTTTTCTGACATAGAAAGTACTTTCTTTAAAATGAGAATATAGTCATCAGTTATCTGTTATGTGTTATCGGTAGATTTTGCTGAAATAGAATGTGTTTTCTTTAAAACAACGAACAACAATCCTTGCTCGTCTTTCAAGGACTCATAGGATGCGACCCTTCGTTGCCTCAGGGTGACATACTGTGTGTGGGTACTGTGAACAGTTAACGGTGAACGGTTAACGGTAAACAGTAGATTTTGCTGAAATAGAATGTGTTTTCTTTAAAACAACGAACAGCAATCCTAGCTCGTCTTTCAAGGACTCGTAGGATGCGACCCTTCGTTACCTCAGGGTGACATACTGTGTGTGGGTAC
>NZ_JBMVQP010000071.1:0-4206 GCF_050522425.1 Myroides sp. C6-3
TGTGAGGTTTGTTTGTTGTGAGGTTTGTTTGTTGTGAGGTTTGTTCGTTGTGAGGTTTGTTCGTTGTGAGGTTTGTTCGTTGTGAGGTTTGTGCTTTTAAAGAAAACACTTGCTATTTCAAAAAAATCTACCGTTCACCGTTCACTGTTCACTGTTCACCGTTAACGGTGAACAGTAAAGCGATGCATTGAATCAAAATCATAGTGAATTTTGATGGATCCTGTTACTTTGACGATGGTTTGTACCAAGGATAACCCTAATCCACTGGATTCTTCATTGGTGGTGCTTCTATAAAAGCGGTTATAGATGGCTTTTTCATCTAATGGTGTTTGCATATCGCTTGTATTGGCTATGGAAAAAGAGTTGTGTTTGAGTTCGATGACAATTTTTCCCTCAGCGTGATTGTGGATCATGGCATTTTTTAGCAGATTTTGCACAAGGGTAATGGCCAATCCTTTGTCCATGGTAACGATAAAAGAATCACCAGTTTCTATTACGCTAACTGTTAATTTTTTATAGGTAAATAAGTCGTCAAAATCTGCTACAATCGCTTGGACCACTTGATTGAGGTTTACGTCTTGGTATTGACTGAATTGATTGTTTTCAATTTTAGTCAGCATCAAAAGTGATTTATTGAGTTTGATTAAGCGGGTTAAGCTCTGATGGATGGATTGAATTTGATCGATTTGTTTTTCATTTAATTCTTCCGCTTCTACCAAGAGTTCGAGTTTGTTGTTGATAATAGCTAAGGGGGTTTGAGATTCGTGAGCAGCGTTAGACACAAACGTTTTTTGTTGTTCAACCATATCTTCGATACGTTGAATCATCTTATTGATTTCTCCCTGTAAATCGGTAAATTCCTTAATAGGGGTTTGTGTTTTTGCGGTGATGATGGCTTGACCTAGGGTATAGGTTTTTAGGTTGTTTATTAAATGGTAAAAGGGATTCCACACCGCGCGTTTTAAAAGGATGTGATTAATGAGGTATATACTTGTCAATAGCGCAAGGTATAACGCGAGTACGGCAAGGCCGAAATCGTTCAGCAGGTCATCTGCTTCAATGGTAGAGGTACGTATTTCAAGCAGATAGTTATCTCCTTTTTTATCGACAAAGGTAGTGGTCAGCATCCGAACAGGTTCTTCATTATCGTCATTATCCATGTAAACCATCGCTGTGGAAAAAACGTTTTTCTTTGAATATTCGCCTGCTGCTAGTGGTGTAATGCGAAAACCACTGGAGGTAAAGGGCAAAAAACTCTCGACATGGGGATTCGTATAAGCTCTTTTGATGATCTCTGTTTTGCTGTTTTTGAGTCCATCGTCTATATTGTCATAGATCTCCTCCGTCATAAAAGCATAGAAAAGCAAAATCCAGGCAGTTAGAACAAGTATAATTCCGATAGAGAGGTAACCTAACATGTAATTGTGTAATCTCATCTTATTCATTTACAAGTTTATATCCCATGCCATAAACCGATTGTATATTTACTTCTGCTTGGTTCGTTTTGAGCTTTTTACGCAAATTTTTAACCTGTGAATAGACGAAGTCATAACTATCGGCTTCGTCCATATTATCTCCCCAAATTTGCTCTACCAAAGATGATTTGGTCACTAATCGATTTGCATTGACGACGAAATAATACAGTAATTCAAACTCTTTGTGATTTAAGGTTACGGGAGAACCATCGACTAAAACGGTACGTTCATCGATAAAAACCTCCACATTGTTCCACTTTATACTTTGAAACCCTTGTTGATTTTTGCGTCTGAGTACGGATTTAATTCGCGCGAGTAGTTCGGATAGGTGAAAGGGTTTAGTCAAATAGTCATCTGCACCCAGTTCTAAACCTAATACTTTGTCGTCGATGGAGTCTTTAGCAGAAATGATAATGACGGAATCTTCTTTTTCCATGCGTTTGATTTCTCGTAGTAGCTCAATACCATTTCCGTCCGGAAGCATGATGTCTAGTAGGATGCAATCATAGTCATAACCAATGAGCTTGTCTATTCCCTGTCTGTAGTTTTCTGCGACTTCTACAACATAGTGTTCTTTGGTTAAAGATTCTTGCATAATAGCACGCAGTTCTTTTTCATCTTCAATAACTAGGATTTTCATTTTTACTTTTAAAGGTACTATTTTTTTATGAGTTGCGGAATCTTAGTGGTCCGTTTTACTCCCCGTTTGTTTTGGCTTTGTTCGGACCTTGTTTGGGTCTTGTTTGGGTCTTGTTCGGTAAAAGGGCCTTAAACCCAAGGAATACCGAAGAAGACCCGAAGGAGACCCGAACAAACCTATATGAAGGTTTTTTAATGCGTTATAAATGAGGCTGTTGTGTTTTTTTGTAGGGAGTAAAAAAAGAAAAAAAGGCCTTTTTAAGCCTAAAAATGGAAGTAAGGATTGTAGTATTATTCTTACTTTCTTATTTTTAAAAAAAAATTAGATGTATAAGCCCATTGAAGTTCAAGAAAAAATCATTCATTTAGCAACAAAGGACAGTAGAATACTTTTGGTGGTGTGTTACCTGGTGCACCCTTTTTGTTGGGCTCTGTTTTGATGTTCGTTAGCGTTGGGATTATTTATCGCGCGTTTAGGTGAGGTTGATTGTTGTTGGGAGAGGAAGGTTAGAAGGATTAGGATGTTTAACCGATAACCTAAAAAAACAACTTCCCTTTTTGGATTCGTATTTGTTGTTTCACTTCAATTTCTTTGATGGTTCGAATTACCGTTTCCACGCGCAATCCTGTCCTATCCGCAATTTGTTGTCTAGTTAAATCAACCTGATATTCCTTTTGGTTGGCGTTGTTTTGTTCTTTTATATAGCTGAGTAGGGTTAGTATGCGTTTTTCAGAATCATTAGAAGAAATCTCTGGTGCCATAATTGACTTATAGTACAAACGAGAAGAAAGCGCTTGAAGAATATCGAAACAGCTCGACTTTTCATTTTCTAACAAGCGATAGAAGTCATTTTTGCTACTCAAAAGAATACGCGTGGGTTGAAGTGTAACCGCATTGGCTGGATAATTCACGGAACAAAATAAGGGGGGCTCTCCAAAACTTTCACCATCGGAAAACAAACCTTGAATAAATTCTTTTCCGTCTTCATTGTAATTGTTCATTTTGACTTTTCCCTCCACAATTTGATAGTAATAACTCGGTTCATCGCCTTGGGCAAAAACCGTTTCATTCTTGTCAAAAACAACGAACAACTCCCAACCAACTCTGGTCTAGTTTGGTTTTTGGAATCTGAACTATCCATGTGGTTTAGATGAGGTTTACCTTTGCCTCTAAATAAGGGAGAAACACCAAAGAAAAGGGAATTTCGATTTCCTATCGGATGTAGAAAGGGTTTCTTCTTGATGTTCTTGTCTTTGAAATAAACTGTAATACATACTTAGAATGAAAATTGTCTTTTTTACGAGCTGTTTTGTTCCGCTAAAAGCGTTGTTTTTTACACCAGCGATTGCGGTAGAAACACAAACGATGCAACCTTTCACCTTTTCGTTTAACGGAACTTATACCGCAGTGTTGTTAGTGCTTCTCATGGCAATGCTCTTAGTGTTGGCTTGTGTCTTTTTATATGTAGAAGCTAAAAACTTGCTAGAATCGTATCAAAAGAGTAAAATGCGAGTTAGTGGGGCAGAGGAGTTCCAATTGACGGAGTTAAGACCCAATCAATTAAAGCAATTACGCGCGGTGATCCGTTCTAAAAAGCACTGGGGAATCTTGCTATTAGCGTTGTGTTTTCAATCTCCAGCTTGGGCTCAGAAGTCTATGAAACTCGAAGATCGTCCGCTGATGGAGGAGCCTGGTATATTGATTACGATCGGCTTGTTGATGATTCCCATACTGGCTGGAATTTGGATGATGGTGGTTCAAGTGCGTCATCTCATTCAAAGTCAGAAGAAAAAAATCATCAAGCGAGATATTGATGATTTGGTCCATTATTTTGAAAATTTATCCGAAGAAGATTTAGAGGTTTTCATGCAGCGAAAAGAAGCGCTCGACTATACTTTTACCAAGGGAGAGCTCTCAGGGAAGGAGGCAGCGGAAGACAAAAAAGGATTAATTAGTATTCACAAAGAAGAGGGGTTACCTGTAGTTTCCACCAAGAAGAAAAACCCAATACAAGCGGATATCGATCCACAATTGGCGCGTATTGTACTCTGGTTTTTGGGTACGGCTTCCTTTTGGTTGCTCATCGGAACG
>NZ_JBMVQP010000072.1:0-3810 GCF_050522425.1 Myroides sp. C6-3
TCTCTTTCTACTGATATTCCGAAAGACGAACCAATTATGAGTTCTAAAACTCACCACCTAACTTGTTTAGTTCTTCAAGCCTTTTCTTCCTTCACTCATCTTGGCGTTGTTACGTGCTATTCGAGCATTATAGGCTGATACTAAAAAAGCTCAACTTCCGCTGAGCCTTTAGTTACCACATTCCATGCTCCGTACGCATCTCTTCGATCATCTCCGGATAATCACGATAACCAAGATAATTATGCTGCTTCAAATAAGCGAGCAATTCGGTTCTGCTTTCTGGTAGATACAATTGACTATTTGACTCTGTCCACTTTCACTTTATTAAAATCATCAACTCCATAAGGAAAAAAACACTATGGATTCGGAATATTAATCCCATTCCCTGTTTCTTTCGCCTCTTCCCAGAATTTTTTAAACGATTTGAATTCATAATAATTGTTTTTTCGAAACTCTTCGTCGTATTGCTCATTTAATTCTGAAAATTTGTAAAAAGTTCCAACGGCCACGATACTTTTAAAATCATCATTAATACCCAATCTTCTTATAAGTTCAAAAAAATAGGCATACAACTTAGCCTTTTGAGAAAAGGAAAAATCATCTAAATAGTTTTCATCTAATCGCAATGTTGTAATGAGATGACTTATATCTTCTAGATGTTGCTCCATATTATAGGATGCCATCATATCCATTGTCTCTTGATGTAAAACTAACTGCTTATCACAGGTTACTATGTAAAACAAACGCAAGTAATCCTCTATATTGTTCATTCCTTGAGTATCTCTAATAGGAGTCTCATCAATAACCCATTTTAATAAGTCTTTATCAGCTACGTAACCATAATTTTTGACCAATATTTTCAATTCTCGTCCGTCATTAAGTTTCAACCAAGTCAAACTTGCTTTACTATTATTAAATAGATATCTATTATAGTGTTCCATCTTTTTATAAATAAAACCTATTTCCCTCATGTCGTTAGCTTTATCTCTCCAATATTTAATATCTACATCACCGTTTTCTCTATCTTTTTCGATTCGTTTATCTTCTATAATAGATAAACTAGGATATTCTTCTCTATAAGAAACTAAATCAGGTAATCTAAAAACGTGCGTTATAAAACCTTTCTCCAATAAAAAATAAAACTCATCTCCATTAGTATCATCTATTGTACTAAAGTTTCCTATTTCATTTTTATTATAAATTTTACAATTATTACTATCTCTACTCAAGTAGATAATATCGTCTGAATTCTCAATTCTTTTATATTTAAATATTACATTCAATCTAGCTAAAAATTCTGTTTGATTCAAGAATCTATAATTAACAGATTTTAGATACTTATACATTAAGTCTATCTGTAGCATAAAGTATGACTCTGTAGCAGGAAAAGCTTCATAATCATCAATATTTTCCATTATTTCCTTATATAAAATTTTATATAATTCAGGATTCTTCTCCATTTCAGAAAGGGAGTCTTGTTTAAAAACATTATTCATTTCTTCTAACTCAACTTTATTATAATTTCTATCAATTGTTTTATCTTCTTTACACCCGATTATTAATAACATAAAAGAGTAAAAAACATACTTAAGTTGTCTTTTCATCACTTGTCGTTTTTATTGATTTAGTTGTTACTTTTTTGTTTGCCTCTGAAGAAGTTCCATAAATATCATTTTTATTTATCTTATCACTTTCTTTTATTTCATAATCGATAGGTAATAATAAACTAACCACTCTAGTCTTTTTTCCTTTTGAGTTAGTTATAACCTTACCAGAACAATTTATTGACATTATGTTTAACATATCACCTTGATTTCCTCCCAATATAAGATACTCCATAGTACCCACTTTATCCTTTTCTTGTCCAAAAATAAAACCAACATGCCCAGCAGATACAACATTACCATTTTTATCACAATCAGCTCTTACAACAATTGTCCCATATATGGGTTCTTCTATAACTTTACAAGATTTTTGTAAAAAGAACTATTTCTATCATTTACCATTCTATCTTCTTCTGAAAATCTATAAAATCTAGATCCTGCTGTTTTAATACTCTTTACATCAACTTGCTCTAAACACCAACTCAAAAAGGATGTACACCATGGAGTTTTAACAGACTCTGTTGCCCCAACAAATCTGTGATACTTAATAACTTGTTCTGACACATCCCATTCTTTTCTTCCTTCCGCTAATTGAGCTTCCTTTATAGCGACTTCCATCCAAGGAGCTCTTTCACCAGTATGGTTCGTTTGATCATTCTTACAAAACCCTTTATACTTAAGTTGTTCACCTGCGCTCAACTCTTCTCTAAATTTTTCATCAACTTCCCATACATAGGTTTTGCCATTATCATATCCTCGTTT
Organism: Myroides sp. C6-3; assembly: GCF_050522425.1. Lineage (NCBI taxonomy): Bacteria > Pseudomonadati > Bacteroidota > Flavobacteriia > Flavobacteriales > Flavobacteriaceae > Myroides > Myroides sp. C6-3. The sequence continues at coordinate 2,367 of NZ_JBMVQP010000072.1, forward strand.
GTACTCCAACTTTTGATGTAAGTAACTCCACTTCCACGTATAAGTATTATACTCTTTCTTTTTGTCTTCCATCAAAAAAGAGGGGTTACTCTTATATCCATATTTCTTTGCCCAAGGATTCTTGGTTATATTTTTCTCTCTCTCTTCTTTTTTAGTTAAATATCCATCACCTTTAGGATGCGAATCTGGTACATCTATAGATGAATCAAAAATTATTCCTTGTGGATTATTTCCCATTCCGACTGCAGACGGTAGCATGACAAATAGATATAAATCTACCCCTGTCGTTAGTACTTTTTTACTTTTAAATAAGTATCTTTCAACATAATCCATTTGCTCTATAAAAGACATTGCTTTTAATTTGGCTTGTGTCGTATTCAGACTTATTGCTGTTGCTACTTGAAATTGTAATAATCCCAATACGTTAGCTCTTTTATTTTCTATAGCTGGTGAGAATGTTCCTGCTGTTTCAATATACATTACAGCCATTAAATAATTAGCAAACTCTAGTTTCTTATCTTCTCCCCACAACCTTCCTGCTACTTCTATCACCTTTTTACGTTCTTCACAGCTTTTTAAATACATTCCAAAGTAAAGTTGTTTGCATATACAATCTTTACGATGCCCTGATTCCGAATTTCCACTTTCCACCTTTACCGGTACCCGCTTTTTATTTCGATTCTGTACCTCATTGTATATCGGATTAACCGCGAGTTTTAGCTGTTGAAAGTAGTTCTTCACGCCTTTTCTCCCTTCGCTCATCTTGGCGTTGTTACGTGCTATTCGTGCATTATAGGCTGATACTAAAAAAGCTCAACTTCCGCTGAGCCTTTAGTTACCACATCCCATGCTCCGTACGCATCTCTTCGATTATCTCCGGATAATCACGATAACCAAAATAGTTATGCTGCTTCAAATAAATGAGTAATTCGGATCTGCTTGCTGGTAGATACAATTGAGAATACAAGGCACTATTAATGACCTAGTCTTCTAAAAGGAAGGTATAGATATACTTTTTTATATCACAAAAAAACAATTATTGAAGGACCTTAAATATTACAAATATTCCAAAACGGCTGTCATATCTTCTCCAAAGAAATTATTGTCACTCGCCACTTCATATAATTCTGGAAACTGATGAGCAAGAGAAATAAAAGTATATGGAATACTACTTGATACTCTAGGAGATACTTTTAACTCTAGCAAAGAAGTATATACCCAGATCATTGCACGTTCCTCAGGCGTGTAATAAGGTTCACGCTGTCTCATATAATTGTCTACTTCGCTTTCATCTGCAGCATATTCATTAGAGACATAAGTGGTTGTCATTTGAATAAAGTAGTAATCTAAGGGAACACGGATATAATCTTCATCTTCTTGAGCTAATTCTATAGCAGCGGCTAACATCTTTTTCTTTACAATTAACTTTCCATCAAATCCGCGA
>NZ_JBMVQP010000073.1:0-3692 GCF_050522425.1 Myroides sp. C6-3
GAAGATATCGAGCTGGATGGGTTATACTACAACCGCTTTCGCTATTACGATTCGAATAGCGGGTTGTATATAGCTAAAGATCCGATAGGCCTTGCAGGTAACAATCCTACGTTCTATGCGTATGTGTGGGATAGCAATGGGCAGGTGGATGTTTTTGGGTTGGATATTCCTGATATAATGATCCACTATACTAATCGAGAAGGAATGAAAGCTGTATTAAAGGAGAAAAAACTAAGATCAAATAGTAAAAATAAAGTGTACATAACCGATATATTGATGAATCCCAGTGAAGTAGAAAGGAATATATTTTTAGGAAATATTAAATATGAAGGTAAGGGGGATTATGCTATAATATTTAAACTTTCCGAAGTTCAAAAAACAAATATAGCATTAAGTTCAGATGTCCTAGAATATGTACATAATGGAAATTTAAAAATAGATGAGATTATTTTTACAGGTAAAAATCCATATGGAAGTTTTGATTTTGATTACAATACTAGTTTGAAAATTATACAAAGTCAAATTGATAATAGAAAATTATATAAATGATGAATAAGGAGATTACAATTTCTCAAGAAGAAATTAGAGCATTAATAAAACTTTTATTATTTGTGAAATTTGAAATAAATGATGAAGAACTTGAAATATTTCAAGGTAGTACAGCTATTAACTCAATTATAAAAAAAATTCTTGAGGTTGATGATTTAGGAGAGATTATAACTAAGAGATATAAGTTAATTTCAGATGTATTTTTGAAGGATCAGATTGATTTTTACAAGGAGTCTCCAATGTTCAATAATTTCAGTATTGAACAAAAAGTTAGTTATATTCACAATATGTTATTTCCATATGAAATAGCAAACGAAAAAATAATAGATCTGATTTAGATGGATAATTTTGTTTTAATCTTCACTTATGATAATGAGAAAAATAAGTTCCATTAATTCTTTCTGATTAGATTGTTTTTAATAATGTAATACTTTGTTCTGTTTATAATTTAATAAATGGAATAGATGTTTTTCTTGAGTATGAAAAATGATGAATTAGTTTTTTGTTTAATTAAGGATTTGAAAAACGCTGTATTCAGCAAATAATAGAAGATTAAGAGCTTTTCAATTAGCTAATAAGGACTTGAAAAAAATAGGAATGAGTATCGAAATACACACAATTCCTGCTTCTAATATTGAAAAAGAGAAAATAGAACAACGAATACAAAAATATAAGTAATGAAACGAGTCATTAATTGCAATAACGTGTTCCTCAAGTATGAAAAATTAACAAAGTTAGATTTTTTAATTTCATCTGTTTGGATTGAATATTATCAACCTTATGAATTAGAATTAATGAAAGAACATGGAGTATCAGAGAGTTGGATTTATGAAAATATTTTTACATATGAGGAAAATACAAAAGGTAATGGAAACATCTATTATGCAATTGTAGGAGAAGATTTTTATAGTAATAGAACATTTGTTGTTGTAAAGGCGATAATTATAATGAATGATAATCAGTACTTTACAGGATATCAAATTATTGTTAAGAAAAAACCAAATGTGGTAAATATTTATGTAAATGGAAAGATTAAAACACTGTACTATTCAACTGCATATTGGTATGAAGAAAACAAGAGAACACTAAAATCATTTAGTAGAATACTAGGTGAAGAAGTTAAAAGTATCGATATAATAACTGATAGACAATACAAAAAAATTGTAAAACCATTTATTAAATTTTCTCTCGATGGAGTTGAGTTTTTTGATAATTTCTAAATAGGAAGAATTAGGACTAACTATTTTTCAATTCGAAGAACGTTTTATACTTCTTTTTTATAGTATGGATATAGCTGATAATGAGCAGTTATACAAGGTATAGAGATAAAGTTAAATAGTATCTTGTAGGATCTATGAAGGAATCAAAAATACAAATAATGGAACACGAAGTTTTAGCAAAGAAATTTAAGCAAGAAATCAAGGAAGTTTTAAAAAGAGATTTGTCAGAAGACGTTTTGAATAGAACTTTTACTTCTATAAAAACGAGGATTGATAAAGATATAAAAGAAGGATATTTTAACTCAATGTGTTCTACTTTAGCTTTTGGCATTGGTATACATGGAGGTGATTATCCCAAGCAGTTAATTTTAAATGGGGATACAGAAGGGTGGAAATACATTACGCGATATTTGTTGTGGAGTCAACATATAATAGAAAAAAGGAATAAATGGTTTGATGTCTCAAACAGAAATATGGGAAGCATCTTGGCGTTTTCCCAATTATGGGAGATGGCAGAACTAAAACCTATAATCCGCGCCTATTTTCAGGAATATTACGAGGAAGAGAAAGAAAAGTACAAGAAAAAAGAAAGCCACCATTTGTTTGTCGCTTTAGTTTTTGATTTGTTGGAGGATGGAAGCTATGAAGAGGCGATGTTTCAATTTTTACCCACGGGGAGTGTGTATCAAACTTTTTTAGAGAATTGGAATACCACAGATGACGCTTTGTATCAAAAACTGATTTTCGACTTATGTGATGCGCATATCTACAGCTGTTTGGATGTGAAAAATAAAATGACTGAAATTCTAAGTCATGATTTAATTCCATATGACATTAAGTTGATTGAAAAACTGAGAACCAAGCAGGGGCTAAGCGCTCCTAAGGTTGCACATCCATTATTAGAAACCGCATTGTATGACATTCCAAAAGAAATGATTCCTTGGAACCTAGCCGAAGATGAAGTTTATCAGTATTTGCTATTGAAAGAAGAACAATACTTAAAATAGCATTACCATTACCATTACCATTACCATTACCATTACCATTCAAAAAGTTTAGTCGTAACTAGCTAAACCTTTTTGCAATGAGGTGTATTATATTCTTTTTCGATACTATGATCGAATCACAAAAATAGATTGGTAAGCACCAATGGCAAGCCGTTTTCTCCTATGACGAACACGAGTTAGAGATTCAACGACAACTCAGTGGAGACGTAAAGGTAGAAACCTAGGGCGATAGCTATGGTCGCGTTATTGCAGTAGAAGGAGTGGTTAAAGTCAACAGTCGATACAAGTGGAACAAATCCAACCAATTGCAATCAATCATTAACGACTTGACGCGCACCAAAGTTAACTTTACCTACGACCAATGGGATAGCTTAGTCAGCGGAACCTATAGTTCAACAGAAGTGTTGAAAATGATTTACAAAAACCCAGACGCAGTAGGAAATATTTACGAAAGCAAGTATCAGAAGGATAGGGTGTATGATACGGGAGGTAAACTCCTTCGCGATCGACAGTGGTATTACCACTATGATGAAAGAGGAAACCTTCGACTCAAAACTAAGCGCAAACTCTACGCTAGTCCTGAGAAGCCCAAAGAAAAGCCGAAAAACCTACAGGAGTTGTACGTCTTATCCAACAAGTGGAACCTCTTAGAACCGGACTGGGAGGATACGAATTTCGATTTAGAAGAAGACAACAGAGCCATTGCCAATACCACCACGTGGTGGAAAGGCGATTGGAACTACAAATGGAGCAGTAACGGCATGCTGGAACGGGTGCTAACCCCAACGGGAGAAACGGTTCACCTGGAGTATGATGCCCTAGGCAGACGCACGGCAAAGGTATGCACCCGAGCAACCACATATTTCATAAGATGATGTAAGATAGTAAGTTTGTCTCAAATAATAAAGAGATGAGC
>NZ_JBMVQP010000074.1:0-3678 GCF_050522425.1 Myroides sp. C6-3
GATATTTTGTTTTGGAGTTCGATGAATCTTCGCTACGCTACGATTTCTCCTACGTCGAGGTGACATGACGGGGGTGATTAACGGGCGTTGAATACACACAGTACACACACAGTACACACACAGTACACACACAGTATGTCACCCTGAGGTAACGAAGGGTCGCATCCTACGAGTCCATGAAAAACGAGCAAGGGTTGTTGTTCGTTGTTTTAAAGAAAACACATTCTATTTCAGCAAAATCTACTGTTCACCGATAACCGTTCACCGTTAACTATTCACAGTACACACACAGTATGTCACCCTGAGGCAACGAAGGGTCGCGTCCTACGAGTCCATGAAAGACAAGCAAGGATTGTTGTTCGTTGTTGGTTCTTTTAAAGAAAAATACATTCGATTTATTGATATAATATTACTCATCGTCATTTTAAAAAACAATTCGACTATTCAGAAAATCTCCACCGTTCTGATAACCGTTCAGTATATAACCAAACAAAAAAGGATACTCATTTGAACATCCTTTTTTCTCATTTATTGTATTATTTAGCACTCAATGCTTTTAAATTTTCATTTTTAATTTTAAGCATATTTTGATAATGTACAGTCCATATTCCATCACTATAATCTCCTATTCTTCCTTTTGGATTATTGCGAATATTGTGGTAAAGTTTAAAATCACGCTCTAAATCTAAATTAGCGCGATTAATTTGATTTAAAGTAGTTGCAAGTGCTTTATTACGATCTTTAGTTGAAGCCTTAGTCGAGAAAGAATTAGACTTTACATCATAAATATCTGCTGGCAAATTTTGTTTAATTCGATCAATCAACTCTTCCTTATCTATCTGTGCATGATATCCCGACGCTTCTTTCTTCTTCGCTATATGTAATTCTTCTCTAAACTGCAAAGCTACATCTGCAGCAAAACCAACTGCTAGGACAGGTGCTTTGGGCATATAAGCTAAAAAGCTCAATCCCTCCAAAACTTTTTCTCCTATATTCGTATCCGCTTTTAATTTTTCATCCTGAGCCAGTTCTTCTATTTTTTGCCTAACTCCTTCACTTAATTCTATTCGATCTAATGCATCATATCGCTTTAAATTTGCACCTGGATTAAGTTTTTTATACTTCTGCGTCAATTCATGTAATTCGTTCAAAAACTCAAAATAATCCACATTAACAACAATTTCACTCTCCACTAAATCCTTTAAAACTTGTTGCTGCAATTTTTCTACATTAGACTTGAACTCTTCATCTGATATTGATGTTTTTTTAACTTTGGATAAGTCTACCAACAAACTATTGTACATCGTCAATTGATTGTCAATTTGCTTCGCTAATACTACACGCATTTTCGAATCATATTTTTTGATTAACAAATCAAAATTCTCTTCATAATTATCAAGTGAATACCCCTCGTCTACCTGAACTTCTGAAGACTGATGGTTCAAAATCTCCTTTATAATCCTTTCATTTTCTGCTGAATTATCTTTTTTACAGCCTATAAAGGAGAAAACAACTAGTGCTATTATTATTTTTTTCATATTAAAAATTTCTTTCCTTTCCTAAATCTAATACAGTAATTATCTCTGTTTCGTCTAAATTTTCACTCGTATAAACGAAATACTGTATTTTGTTTTCTACATAAAATTTTGTTTTAACTTTACCTAAGCTTTCAACATTAGCTATGAGATTATTCTCATAAAAAACCTTCTCCATTTGATCACTACTAAAAAAACCTCCTCGTTTAATTCGCAAGATATCAGTAGGCTCAACATCTTGCCCTACTTGTTTAAAAACCAATATATAATACGCTTCTTTGGTAATCAATAAATATTGTAAATGAACAAAAGCATCTCTTTTTGCAATGTTTTCGTCTTCGACAATCTTTCTTTCAAAAATCGTATATAACTCCCCTTTCTCTACATTCAATAATCGGGTTCCAATCTCCTGAAACCAAGTATTGATAGTCGAATAATATGGATCGAGTTTAATTAGTGATTCATAATATGTTTTTAACTCCTTATTTTCGTTTACATCAATTGGTTCGCCTAACATAGCCTCTGCGTCCTTATCCCCACAGGAAATAAAAAAAACGAACATGCTAATCAGTACGAAATGAATTATTTTCATTGTTCTATATCTATTAATTAATCTATCGAATACCACTCCAAATAAGATTTCCCCCTGTGTGACTCACTGCATTATGTACCTGCTCCGACACCAATTCTAACTTACCTATGTCTTCATGATGATGCCAAGTGAAACCAAAGATTTTATTTCCATGCGGACTTTTAAGATCATCTATTTGCCTAGCTAACAACTCCTTGCCTTTGATTTCTTTTGTAACTCCACCCACTACATAACTATATTTTTTTCCTGTATTAAGCTGAATCAATTTTGTTTCTATTACTTTAGGATCCATTTTATACTGTTCTTTCAACTGGTTTGTTGCATAGGCAAACTGAGTCTTATTGGATTGTTGATGGTACTGAGCAGGAAGATCAATTTTAACAAGTGTATGATTAGAGAAATTAGGAAAAAGTCCTTCTACCTTAAATTTACCCAAATCTACAATTCGTCTAGAGAAAGGAACTTTCAATGATTTGTATTTTTCATTTACTTCAGCCAATCGCTTGTCGAAAACATCGCGGGTTCGATGCTCCAAATCACCTACTCGAAGCGTCGGTATTTGTTTCGGATTTTTGGCAATTTGCTTTTCATAAGCTTTCAAGCTAGGAACTCTAACTCTCATATTTTGCGAAGCATATAACGCGTTATACGCTTTTATTCCTTCTGGATTTGTTACTATATATTTTTCAAATGCCTTACCTTTCAATCGATCTAAATCTGTGGTTAAATCTGTTAATTGAGCAGGAGATAAATAAGTTAACGCTTGCTTTACTGGTTTCGAAAAAGAATATTTTTTGGTTAAATCCGTTGACTGACCACTTAAATTATCAATTACCTTCTTTCCGCCTTTGGAAGAAGAAATTTTTTCAACTACTTTTCCTCCTTTTTTACAGCTATGCATCGTACAAGCTCCTACTAGTAATACAAGAAAAACAATTACCCTTTTCATCTACAATTATTTTTGAGAACAAAAAACTGCTTTAATCCACAGTTTATCAGGTATAATTTAGTGAACCCCTATTTTTTTTTAGTAAACCTTCCATCTATAATTTGTAATCAATTACTGGTACATCATTTGATTTAGCACTAAGAAAAATGATATTTAAAGATTTTAATGAAAATAGTCCCGCGGGGTTTCACACCTACTATGTTTATATTATGACAAATAAATATAGAACTACTTTATATATTGGTGTTACAAATGACATAAAAAGACGAATAGGTGAACATAGAACGAACAAAGAAATGAATCCTAAAAGTTTCACAGGAAAGTACTATATAACAGATTTGATCTATTTCGAGACGTTTACTTGGATTCAAAATGCTATTGCACGAGAAAAGAAAATAAAAAAATGGAACAGAGAAAAGAAAATGGCATTAATTCGCTTGCATAATCCTATGCTAACAACAATCACTTTTTAAAAGCTGTATCAACCACCAAAAAGAAGTGTTTCACAAACTAATTGCCTATGCCATAGAAGATCAAAACGCAATGGACTCCTTCCAATTAGCCCCTAACAAAGGACTGCTTCTTATGGGGCAAACCAAAAC
>NZ_JBMVQP010000075.1:0-3110 GCF_050522425.1 Myroides sp. C6-3
AACTGTAAACTAACTTACGGGGGATTAGCTCAGCTGGCTAGAGCGCCTGCCTTGCACGCAGGAGGTCATCGGTTCGACTCCGATATTCTCCACAAGGACGTAAAGTCCAAACGATCATTGACATATTGTAACGACAAATACAGTTAGATAGTAATAGTAATATTATTGTTTAAATAAAATTTTATAGAAAGTACGATTCGAAAGAATTGTAAGCACATAAGCAAAATAAGGGCGTATGGGGAATGCCTAGGCTCTCAGAGGCGAAGAAGGACGTGATAAGCTGCGAAAAGCTACGGGGATTGGCACACACGAATTGATCCGTAGATATCCGAATGGGGCAACCCACTATGTTGAAGACATAGTATCCGATAGGAGGCGAACCTGCTGAACTGAAACATCTAAGTAGGCAGAGGAGAAGAAAACAAAAGTGATTCCGCTAGTAGTGGCGAGCGAACGCGGAATAGCCCAAACCAATATTGTTACGGCAATATTGGGGTTGTAGGACCACGACATTTCTTGCGGATTGAATTAGAATTACCTGGAAAGGTAAACCACAGAGGGTGATAGTCCCGTATAAGTAAGAGAAGATAAGGATAGTGGTATCCTGAGTAGGTCGGGGCACGTGAAACCTTGATTGAAACTGGCGGGACCATCCGCTAAGGCTAAATACTCCTGAGAGACCGATAGTGAACCAGTACCGTGAGGGAAAGGTGAAAAGAACCGTGAATAACGGAGTGAAATAGAACCTGAAACCATACGCCTACAAGCGGTCGGAGCCCATTCGTTGGGTGACGGCGTGCCTTTTGCATAATGAGCCTACGAGTTACCGTTGCTGGCGAGGATAAGTGATTAAGTCATGGATCCGTAGCGAAAGCGAGTCTTAATAGGGCGCTTTAGTCAGTAGTGGTAGACGCGAAACCGTGTGATCTACCCATGGGCAGGTTGAAGTTTAGGTAACACTAAATGGAGGACCGAACCGTTTAACGCTGAAAAGTTTTCGGATGACCTGTGGGTAGGGGTGAAAGGCCAATCAAACTCGGAAATAGCTCGTACTCCCCGAAATGCATTTAGGTGCAGCGATGATCATAGTTACTTAGAGGTAGAGCTACTGATTGGATGCGGGGGCTTCACCGCCTACCAATTCCTGACAAACTCCGAATGCTAATTAATGATAATCATCAGTGAGGGCATGGGTGCTAAGGTCCATGTCCGAGAGGGAAAGAACCCAGACCATCAGCTAAGGTCCCCAAATGTATGCTAAGTTGAAAAAACGCGGTTTGATTGCCCAGACAGCTAGGATGTTGGCTTGGAAGCAGCCATTCATTTAAAGAGTGCGTAACAGCTCACTAGTCGAGCGATCGAGCATGGATAATAATCGGGCATAAGTATACTACCGAAGCTATGGATTTACGTTTTAAACGTGAGTGGTAGGGGAGCATTCTATCGACGTAGAAGCCGTACTGCGAGGTATGGTGGAGTTTATAGAAAAGAAAATGTAGGCATAAGTAACGATAAGGGGTGCGAGAAACACCCCCGCCGTAAGACTAAGGTTTCCTGAGCTATGCTAATCAGCTTAGGGTTAGTCGGGACCTAAGGCACACCCGAAGGGGGACGTCGATGGCCAACGGGTTAATATTCCCGTACTACTGATAATTGTGATGGAGTGACACAGTGATGAAAGCACCGCGAACTGACGGAATAGTTCGTTGAAGCACGTACCTAAATTTCTTATAGTAAAATGCGTAAGAGATGGAGAAATGCGATAGTACTCAGCGTTTACGAACAACGAGATAGTGTGCCTAAGGGCTGTCAAGAAAAGCTTCTAAACATAGATTATTAGTACCCGTACCGTAAACCGACACAGGTAGTCGAGGAGAGTATCCTAAGGCGCTCGAGAGATTCATGGCTAAGGAACTAGGCAAAATAGACCTGTAACTTCGGGAGAAAGGTCGCCAGCGCAAGCTGGCCGCAGTGAAAAGGTCCAGGCGACTGTTTATCAAAAACACAGGGCTCTGCAAAATCGTAAGATGAGGTATAGGGCCTGACACCTGCCCGGTGCTGGAAGGTTAAGAGGAGATGTTATTCGCAAGAAGAAGCATTGAATTGAAGCCCCAGTAAACGGCGGCCGTAACTATAACGGTCCTAAGGTAGCGAAATTCCTTGTCGGGTAAGTTCCGACCTGCACGAATGGTGTAACGATCTGGACACTGTCTCAGCCATGAGCTCGGTGAAATTGTAGTATCGGTGAAGATGCCGATTACCCGCAGTGGGACGAAAAGACCCTGTGCACCTTTACTATAGCTTAGTATTGTTCTTGGATAAGTGATGTGTAGGATAGGTGGGAGACTTCGATCCTGCGTCGCCAGGCGTAGGTTAGTCATTGTTGAAATACCACCCTTTGCTTATTTGAGATCTAACTCTGCGTTGCAGAGGACATTGCTTGGTGGGTAGTTTGACTGGGGTGGTCGCCTCCAAAAGAGTAACGGAGGCTTCTAAAGGTTCCCTCAGCACGCTTGGTAACCGTGCGTAGAGTGCAATGGCATAAGGGAGCTTGACTGGGAGACTTACAAGTCGATCAGGTACGAAAGTAGAGCATAGTGATCCGGTGGTTCCGCATGGAAGGGCCATCGCTCAAAGGATAAAAGGTACGCCGGGGATAACAGGCTGATCTCCCCCAAGAGCTCATATCGACGGGGGGGTTTGGCACCTCGATGTCGGCTCGTCACATCCTGGGGCTGGAGAAGGTCCCAAGGGTTGGGCTGTTCGCCCATTAAAGTGGCACGCGAGCTGGGTTCAGAACGTCGTGAGACAGTTCGGTCTCTATCTACTGTGGGCGTTAGAAATTTGAGTGGATCTGATTCTAGTACGAGAGGACCGAATTGGACCAACCTCTAGTGCATCTGTTGTCTCGCCAGGGGCATCGCAGAGTAGCTACGTTGGGCAGGGATAAGCGCTGAAAGCATATAAGTGCGAAACCCACCACAAGATGAGATTTCTTTAAAGGGCCGTTGAAGATGACAACGTTGATAGGCTATAGATGTAAAGGCAGTAATGTCAAAGTCGAGTAGTACTAATAGCCCGTAAGCTTATGTGTATCTCCCTCTCTTAAT
>NZ_JBMVQP010000076.1:0-2390 GCF_050522425.1 Myroides sp. C6-3
GTATGCACCCGAGCAACCACATATTTCATAAGATGATGTAAGATAGTAAGTTTGTCTCAAATAATAAAGAGATGAGCAAACAAGAAATTATGTACTCTCATGTAGAGGATTGGAAAACAAGTGGATTAACACAATCAAAGTATTGTGAAAGTGTTGGAATTAAGCTAGCGACATTTAGTTATTGGGTAGTAAAGTTTAAGGGTGAAACAGAGCAAGAAGGCTCAAGTAACTTTATAGCAATAAGTAAAACATCAAAAACAGAAGGTAAAGAATATGAAATCGTGTATCCTAATGGAGTGAAGTTACGTTTAGAAACGAAAGATTTGGGTGAACTCTATTCATTAGTAAACCTTGTGTAATGTTTAGTCTGAGTAGTAGCCATCAATTCTACTTGTATAAATCAGCTTGTGATATGCGCAAGAGTTTCGATAGTCTATGTGGTCTTGTTCAAAACGAGCTTAATCAAGTCGCTCATAATGGAAGTGTCTACGTCTTTATCAATCGTCGATGTAATCAGATGAAACTCTTACACTGGGAAACAGGTGGTTTTGTGTTATATCACAAGCGATTAGAACAAGGTACTTTTGCTTTTCCTATTCATAATCGGACTCAAATCAGTTGGAGTGATTTGGTACTTATGATTGAAGGAATACAGGTGATAAAAAGTAGTCAAAAAAGGCGGTTTTCCATGAGATAAAACAGCCTTAATCCTTGTATAAACAAGGCTTTTGTTGTATATTTACTTCATGGAAATAGACTTAGAAAACTTATCGAAACAAGAACTTTTGACACTTTTAACCAAAGCCGAAAAGACTATTTCCAAGCAAGATAAAGCTATTGTTAAACAAGAGAAACACACTTGCTTAAAAGCTTCTAAATTAGAGGCTAAAAATCTTTTATTAAAAGAACAGATTACTAAATTAGAACAAGAAAAGCAGGAACTGGAATATCGAGTAAAACAACTTCAGCGCATGAAGTTTGGTCAAAGCCGAGAACGTTTTGAGGATCCCAATCAAACTCAATTACCTTTAGATGTTGAACAAGCAGTCTTAGAGGAACAAGAAGAAGTAATCAAACAAGAGATTACCTACTCTCGTGAGAAAAAGAAACATCCAGGACGAGCTAAACTACCAGATCATTTACCCGTAGAAGAAATAGAAATACATCCTGAGGGAGATTTATCTGATATGATTTGCATTGGTAAAGAAACTACAGATGTGTTAGATTATGTTCCAGGTTACTTTAAAATCAAGCGTTACATCCGATATAAATACGCTACTAAAGGTAAAGACAACACTCAAATTAGTATTGGTGAGCTTCCAGAGCGAATTATAGATAAAGGAATACCTTCAGAGGGGTTATTATCTACAATACTTGTAGATAAATATGTTGACCACCTTCCTCTTTATAGACAGAAGCAACGCTTTTCAAGAGAAAACATCGATATAGCTTCTTCTACAATAGATGGTTGGGCTGCTCAAAGTATGGATGCTTTAAAACCACTATACCAAAAGCTGGTGATGGACATCAAAAATGAAGGTTATCTCCAAGTTGATGAAACCACCATCAAAGTCTTAGATGAGAAAAAGAAAGACAAAACTCATCTTGGCTACTATTGGGTGTATCATGCACCTATATCCAAGCTTGTAATGTTTAATTACAGTCCTACTCGTAGCGGTAGTGCTGCACTGCCTATATTAAAAAACTTCAAAGGATATCTGCAAACTGATGGGTTTATCGGCTACCAAGCCTATGGAAATAAGTCAGATGTAACGCATCTTGCTTGTTGGGCACATGCTCGACGTGAATTTGAAAAAGCTTTAGATAACGATAGAAAAAGGGCCCAGCATGTACTAGTAGAAATACAGAAGTTATATGCTATAGAGAGAAAAGCTAAAGAACAAAACTTAGCTCCTGACCAAATCAAAGAACTTCGTCTAGATGAAAGTTTACCAATCATCAACAAGCTTGGTAAATATATGATTGCTCAGATGAATCTTACCTTACCTCAAAGTAGAATAGGTAAAGCTTTTGCGTACTCTCAAAAAAGATGGAGTAATCTAAGTGATTACTTACACAATGGAAACTTGCAGATAGACAATAATCTTGTTGAAAATGTAATCAGACCTGTAGCAATTGGTCGTAAAAACTATCTCTTTGCCGGTTCTCATGATGCAGCACAAAGAGCAGCTATGGCCTATACGTTTTTTGCTAACTGCAAAAAGCATGACATTAATCCATATCAATGGCTAAAGTATGTTCTTGAAAATATTCAATCCATCAACCACAAGAATATCGCTGACTTATATCCTCATAATTACAAGAAACTTATCCTGGATAATGTAGAAGAATAATTAGATCTCACTAGATGTACTTGCTCGGGTGCATAC
>NZ_JBMVQP010000077.1:0-2351 GCF_050522425.1 Myroides sp. C6-3
TTTTTTATCTGGCTGTATCCTCCAAGACTAAAGCTCAATGCTGCACTTAAAAGACCCAGTTGTATGATCTGTTTTACCATCTTTTTTTCCTTTTAGAAGAACCTTGGCGCAGTGATGCGCTTAAAGCCGTTAAACAATGTAAAACGCATAAAAATCTCGTGTGAGCCTGAGTTGTAATTCGCCAGTTTGGTCGTTTCAGCATCGTAGCTATACCCTACAAAGATGTTCTCCGAAACTTGGAATCCTACTAACCCACTCACCGAAGCATCCCAACGGTAAGCAATACCGGCAGTAAACTTATCAACAAACATAAAGTTCGCAGATACGTCTGCTTGTAAAGGGGAGCCTTGCTCGATTTTTACCATCGCTGCGGGTTTGAATTTGATGTCGTTTGTCAAATCAAAAACATAACCTCCCGTTGCATATACGTGCACTTTCTCGCGAAGGGTTTTAATGTCGTTGTCGTTGTAACGAGAACGAGTCAACAAATTAGGCGCAGATAAACCTACATAAGCCTTATCAGAGTACAAGAACAAACCCGCTCCGATATTAGGCGTAAACTTATTCTTGATATCGCTCTCCGCTACTGGATCAGAAGGATTGTAAATGTGCAACTTGCTGTAGTTGACATCCAGTAAGTTAGCCGATCCCTTTAATCCAAAAGCCAACTTATAATTGTAATTCAAATCAATAGCGTAAGATAAATCTACCGATAAGGTATTGTCGTCCATCACCCCTAAATGATCATTGACAAAGTTCACTCCTAGCCCCAAGCCTGAATCCCCCAAAGGAGTATTCACCGACAAAGTAGCCGTTTTAGGTGCTCCTTCTAAGCCGACCCATTGGGTGCGGTACAAGCCAAAAATGTTTAATCCTTCATTACTCCCCGCATAAGCAGGGTTGATGTTCGAGTGATTATACATGTATTGTGTATACTGTGGATCTTGCTGCGCATAGGTTGGCAGGACGCCAAAAAAACCTATACTAACAAGAGCTATCTTTATTGTGTTTCTTAGTTTCATCTATTTGAGATTTAATTCGTCTCCAAATGTAAATTAGCGGCTTTCTTAATCATGCGACTGCCATTGGAATCTTGATATTCATACGTAACTACATAGTAGTACGTACCACTTGGCAATTTCTTATTCTTATCAACCGTAACACGACCTTCGGAATATCCTCTAAATACGTTAGAACTTCCATCGCCTTGTGGATCATATCCCTTTGTCTCGTATACTTTTACTCCCCAACGGTTGTAAATCTCTACAGTATTATTCGGATATTTATTGATGTTGTCGATGATAAAGTAATCGTTTTTACCGTCGCCATCTGGCGTTACCAAGTTGTAAATAACGATATCCCCATCCAAGATCCAATCTTTCTTAACAGTAGCTAAGGTGAAAAATCCGTACCCTTTAACTGCTGATACTGTCGTAATTTCTTTACTTGACATATCCACGACTCCTCCTTCATCTACCCACAGTTGCTGTTGGGCATCCCAACGAGCAATGTGCAATTCATTTTCTGGATCAACCAACATCGATGCTAAAGTCGTGCGTTCATCCCAACTCAACGTCAATAAGATATCGCTCTTGGTATCACTGCCGCGGTCTATCAACCAGTATTCGCTGGTATTAAGTTCTTTGATTACCCCTACGGTAGTAGGACGAGCCGTGAAAAAAGCGTCGTCTTTTGTGCGGTATTCTCCAACAAATGCATCCGTTTTGAGCTCTGGAGCTGAAATACGCGCATAGCGATACATCTCTTGGTCCCCTTTTGGATATTGAAAAGGCTCGTTCCCGATTTTCTCTACTTGACCTTCTGCATGAGAAGCATCACTCACATGAATCGCTTTAGCGCCTTGTTGGAAGCTCAGCATCCCTTGTGACAATTTTTCGCCAGGTAATACCGTTGGGTCTACCTTGATAATGCCATCCTGAAAATCAACCGTACCGTAAACCTCTAGGTTGTTCTTCAAATCAAAAGCCATGGTCTTAGTACCATTGTTCAACTCAATATCGTGAAATTCTGACAGTTCAGATCCGCTGATCAATTGAGAGCCCGTCTCATTTTCGTAACGCGTGAAAATCGCTTTTCCCGTTTTGCGGTCCGTCGTGAAAGAATAATACCCATCGTTGTTGAAATCGCGATAGTAATACACCGAACCATCGTTGCTGACTTTTGCTCCTTTTTGATTGTCAAAATCGTACAAGGTAGAGATAACCCCACCCGTTGCAACCGATATTTGACCTTGATTGACAAAAGACTCCTTCGAGGATTGAGCATAAACTGCGCTACTAGCTCCTAGTAAACCTAGGAAGAGTAAGCGGTTGCTATATATTTTTTTCATA
>NZ_JBMVQP010000078.1:0-2136 GCF_050522425.1 Myroides sp. C6-3
GGGGATCAAAATATTGTGGTAAATCTTGCCAATGGACTTTTTCCTTTTTTTGTTCTTGTTTAATTTCTACCTCTTCATGTACCAAATCTTTAGTTTGTTTTTGGCAACTGATTAAACTTAGTAATAAGAACACGATACTTCTCTTCATTTTATGCTATTTTAATTTTTTACTATATCCTTTTGGTCGGAAATACCCTTTCCATCCAGTATGTGTTTGTAATGCGCCTCCTTTCAATTGGTAATACGATACCCGGGTGTGATTATCATCTAATCCCAACGTTTTTATTTCAATTCGCTCATCATTAGTTAAATAAGGAAACTTATTATTTAAATGAGTATTCATATCCGCGCTATCTGTTAAAGCCTCTAGTATAGTAACTACTTGATTTTTTTTATCATACGCATATACAACACCTGTGTGTCCATCCCTAACAGATCTACTCCACACAAATATATCCCCTGGTTGTGGTTCAAAATCGGGGTCAAAAACGCCATCTTTCCCATCGACATGTTCGATACTACATCCCTCATGGAGTAATTTTTTGTAACTCCCATTTTTCAAGAAAGCTCCTTCAGAAACCATATCTCCTGTAGTTATCCAAGCGACATCTTTCGTTAATCCCAATAAATGCAGGTAGATGCATACAAACTCCGAGCAATCAACTTCTTTGATATCCTTGTACTTCAAACTTGTTCGGTTGTTGTCTTGTTTGTAGTAAATCTCCTTTGATACAACCTAAAAAGAATAAGCCCAACTTTCGTCAGGCATAAAAGATTTAATCTACAACAGAACGTAATATCATCTCTATTCTGTTTACAAACTTTCATGAATCATTGCTCTTTACTAGTCATACTAACTTAGATTTTACTTCTATATTCTAACATCAACAAGGGGGCTTTAACCTCACTAATTAGTTGCAACTCTTTTTAAAACTTAGTTTTCTAATTAAAATTGAAACTGTGATTTTGACATATACTCAAAAGCAAGAGACATGTCTTCTCCAAAAAAAAGGTGTTCTTCTGCAACTTTATATAATGCAGGGTATTGAATAGCTAATGCGATAAACATATAAGGAGTTGGCATGGTTTCGCTTGGGGGTAAATTTAATTCTAACAAAGCAGTATACACCCAGATCATCGCACGTTCCTCAGGCGTGTAATAAGGTTCGCGTTGTTTCATATAATTGTCTACTTCGCTTTCATCTGCAGCATATTCATTAGGGACATAATCGGTTGTCATTTGGACAAAGTAGTAATCTAAGGGAACACGGATATAAGCTTCATCTTCTTGAGCTAATTCTATAGCAGCGGCTAACATCTTTTTCTTTACAATTAACTTTCCATCAAATCCGCGAGAAAAAAACAAACGATCAAACATGCGGTAGTCCCAACCTTTGCGGGTACGCTCGCTCATCTCGTTATACTTCTTCATGTATTTTCTTTGGATGTTTTTGTAAATATCGTAGTCAGCCAACGCAAAGCCTTCATAACCAGCATATTCAACTAATTTAGTTGAAAAATAAGAATGGTAAATAATATTTAATGCTGCTTTTCTTCTATAAAAGATATACTCATTACTAGATAAATCACTATTTCCAATAGGATAAATATAATATATTTCTCCAAAATCATCGTATTCTTCCCAAATCCCATTGATTCCATTAATATAATATCTCTTTTTTCGATCAAAAACAAAATTTGGATGAGTCAATCTAAGAAGGGGGACGTTTGTATATAAATCTTTCGTGTGTAACTTGGGGGTTAAGATTAAATAATCCCCAATCGTAGTTACTCGGGGATTATTGGAGTGATCTGCATAGATATCTACACCAAATATATCTTGTATTCCTTTGGCAAAGGTAGCCTCATCGGGAAATTGAAAACCGCGACTTTTCAATCCCTCATAATACAATTCATTTAATAAATTGAGATCCTCTAACTTATATTCAGACTCTTTATACCCATAATCAGGCATTCCATTGGTACCTGCTACTGTAATATTCCTCATCGCTTCTTGATACTTTTTCTCTCTTCCTTTCATAACTTCTCTAAATAATGAGTCTTGGGGATCAAAATATTGTGGTAAATCTTGCCAATGGACTTTTTCCTTTTTTTGTTCTTGTTTAATTTCTACCT